>NZ_JBQHWJ010000036.1:0-23613 GCF_052064035.1 Bulleidia sp. HCP3S3_C9
CTTTTACCTCGCAGTTAAAGTGTATATCCAGCAATATGATTTTATTGTACTAAAAAGCGGACACTAAAGAGATTTCTGAACTTTTTTGAATCAGGTGGTCAGTTATGTTATTTTATATTTGAATGATTTTGGTAATTGATTTATTTGAAGAAAATATAGCATATGAATACTCGTTCATCAAACCTATAAAAATCTTTTTTACGGTCAAGTATTTCGTGACTATGTAAAGATTACATTTTCTTCCATTCAAATCGCATCTGATACACTAGCTAGCACTAACAAGAAAATTATGTTCAAGAGGAGTGTTCTATGACGAAGAGAGAAAATTATCTTAATAGAATCATTGAACTGAATGGCACGCCTGACATCAAAATCATCACAGGAATTCACCAATCTGCTAAGTGCAGATTTAGGAATGAAAGTGGGAATCCTCAGCCATTCAATGACCGAGATGAAAGCTAATGCCATTAGGTTAAACATTGATGATCATTGGTAATCTCTACAGAGAACAGTAAAACCAGGAATAGAACAGTCATAATGTCAGATTGTTATTCCTTTTTAATTTTGAATATGAAAAAAGCAGTCGACCTAAATGAAAGGCTGCTTCAAATCATATCCTTTATTGCTTTGTGTGGAGATTTAACTGATTGTCTATATCCCGTCCGGCATACATTACTCTAAGTATTGTTACAACCTTTTTATTGCTGTCTGGAATATAAAGTACCACATAATTGTCTACTGGTAATACACGAAGCCCACGACTTTTCCACGGTTCTTTTTCGTATTTTTGATAACACTTTGGCATCGTATCCAGACTTAATATATGTTTTTCTAGACGGTTAAGTTGTCTGCTTGCAATTTCTGGCGATTGTAATTCAAAAGCAATATATTCAAAAATTTCTCTCAAATCACTGTCAGCCTGTTCGGATACTTCTACCCCATATATCATAAGCCATAATCCTTGCGAATGTCAGCAAAGGCTTTCTTCGCATTTTTTGTTCGTCCAGCATGCATATCTGCATATCCTTTCTCCAATTCTTCATTGAACTCTGCTTCTGATAATGTGCTGATGTCAACAGGTCTGGCAGATGGTATTTTTACGTCAAACGGAAGTCCTCTCTGTAAGATAATCTGTTTATAAAACATATTGATAGCACTGGAAGCAGGGATACCAAGTGTAGACAGGATACTTTCTGCTTTTTCTTTGACATCTGGTTCAATCCTTGCATATAAATTTGCTGATTTTGTAGCCATATAAAACATCTCCTTTCGTGAGTAGTGTCTCCATCTATCTTTATTGTATGCAAATGTCCGTACAATAGCAATGCTATTTTTACTACAAGACCAGCGGCTAGTGAAAATAATGACAAAAGACGAATTCCTTGACAGACTTGCATATTCTAGGAAGCAATCTCTAGAAGGAAAAGTTGTAAATGCAGATGAAGCAGTCAATCACATCAGAAAAAATATAATGTTGTTATGTCAAAATAATAATTCTTTCTTTTTTACCTTGTAATAGAATAAACCAGTAAAATCCGCTAAAACCCATCCAATAGGAACAGACCACCAGATACCACATACACCAACAATAGAAGAAAGAATATATGCAAGTACAACACGTGTACCTAAAGAAATAACAGTAAGTACAACACTCATTCCAGGTCTGCCTAGTGCGCGATACAATCCATAAAGCAAAAATAAACAACCAATACCACAATAAAATGCTCCTTCAATGCGGAGATAGCGTACACCTTCTTGAATGATTTCAATTTCATTTGCATCCACAAAAATAGACATGAGTGGTTTTGCAAAGATAAAGACGAAAGCAGATATGACAATACAGAAAGCCATAGAGATGCATACTGCACTTTTTAAACCAGAACGGATACGATCATTCTTTCTTGCACCATAGTTTTGTGCAATGAATGTTGAAAAGGCATTACCAAAATCCTGGACAGGCATATAGGCAAATGCATCAATCTTTACACCAGCCGCAAATGCAGCCATCACAATTGGCCCAAAACTGTTGACAAGCCCTTGTACCATAAGAATCCCAAGATTCATTACGGACTGTTGAACACATGTGAGTGTAGAGAAGGAGATGATTTCATGAATTCTTTCTTTTTTTAGACAGTGGATATTCCATATCGAACATACCTGTGAAAAATGGGTAAGTGTATAAATCGCAATACCAAACCCTGAAACGTATTGTGCAATGACTGTTGCTTCTGCTGCGCCACAAACACCTAAATGCAATCTAATCACAAACCAGAGATCAAGAATGATATTCAATATTGCAGAAACAGCCAGAAACCATAATGGAACAACTGAATTACCAATTGCACGCAGGTAAGAAGAAAAATAGTTGTATAGAAAAACGGCAGGAATGCCAAGAAAGATGATAAACAAATAGGAACGCATATCACTCCACACTTCTAGTGGAACCTGAAGAAATGTTCGAAGACTATCCAAGCATAAAAATGACAAGATATTTAAAAGTACAGTCACAAAGGCAATGAAGAAAAATGAAGCGCAGAGATTTTCACGAAGTGCTTTTTCATTGCCTTCTCCAAAGCGCATGGAAAATAGAGCACCACTTCCCATGCATAATCCAAGAATGATGGAAGTTAGAAAAGTCATCAATGTAAAAGAGGAACCAACAGCCGCAAGAGCATTTCTTCCAAGGAATTTCCCAACAATCAAAGTATCCGCAATGTTATAGCATTGTTGCAGCAAGTCTCCCAAAATCATTGGGATGGCAAATAAAAGCATAGATTTGATGATGGATCCTTTTGTTAAATCTTGATTCATGATAAGCCTCCGTTTCGTAAGCTTAAAGTTACATATCGAAATCATTATAGATACAACAATGACACTCGTCAATGTATCGTTTACTTTTCGAAATCCTGGTGCTATTATCAACGCAAAGATGAAGTTTTATGGAGAAACACTATGTTTTTGGATGGATTAGATAAATTGGATCAAGAGATTGTAAGCTTGCTGATAGAGAATGCACGTATTTCCTATTCTGATATTGGTGAAAAAATCGGTATTTCAAGAGTGGCGGTAAAAGCAAGAATACAAGCATTGGAACAGCGTGGAATCATTGAAGAATATACAACAATTGTCAATCCACAGAAGATTAGTGGAGCAGTTTCCTGTTATTTTGAAATTGAAACAACACCGAATCACTTGGCAAAAGTTACAGAACGATTGAATGCGAATGATATGGTGACACAGATTTATCGTGTCACGGGAAAAGATAAACTGCATGTGCATGCTGTTGCTTCTTCTGCAGAAGAAATGGAAGAATTTTTACATACAGTTATTGATCCATTGCCTGGTGTGATCAGCTGCAGCTGTAATATGATTTTGTCACGTATCAAAGATGTGAAAGGATTACGACTATAGAAAGAAATCATATTCTTTGCTTCAGATATGCAAAAAAACTCCAGTTTCTGGAGTTTTTTAAAACATTCTTGTATCACATGTAAATATATGATTTTTATCATCTAATGTATACGTAATTGTTAACGTAGAGCCATGCATAGAAGTATGGATATTTTCTGTCTGGGATAAGTGACGATAATATCTGTATTGTTCGATTTGCTGTTCTGTATAATTTGATGGATTATCACTTGTAAGAAATACCCCTCCAAGCAGTGCATTGAGTGTTGCTAAAAGATCTTTCTGTTTTGCATTGAGTTTGATATTTTCATCTCTTAAGAAAAATACATCTGGATCATTTAAGAATGCACGGTTGTTTAATGATCGACGGAAAATTGTATTCGCTAGCGATTGCTTTGTTGAAGTACGTTCACGATGGAATAAACGCATATACCATACATCATTCCAGTCTAAAGAGACATCACATCCAATACGGTTATATTCAAACAATCCAAATGTTGTACATGTTGGTACACCACATCCAAGAATTGGATGGTTTCCACAAAGTTCACGTAAGAAATGAATGCCTTGGTACATTTTCTGGCTGCGTGTCTTCGTCTCTGTTGGAAATGGAGCACCTGCATATAAGAAATCCAGTTTTACAAAATCAAACTTCCATTCCTCAAACACAAGATGAAATACATCTTTTAAATACTGGATTACTTGGGGATGATCAATATCTAAAGCATATGCACCATCCCAGTTGCATCCAGTAAACCAAGGGGAACCATTGTGTTTTAAAAGCCAGTCTGGATGAAGTTTCACAAGATCTGAATGAACGGATGCTAAGAAAGGGGAAAGCCATAAGCCTGCTAGAAATCCATTGTTATGAATTTGATCCACTTCATAGCGTAATCCTTCAGGAAACTTCTGCTTGTCCACGCTTAGCCAGTCACCGGTACAAGTCTGCCAGCCATCATCAATTTGAAACAAATCACCTTTCTGTAGAATCTTTTTGCATCCATCTAAATCTTCCGCAATTGTTTTAGAAGATATATTTTCATAATGGTTATACCAGCTCGAATATCCATAAAGTTTTTTTGTTTCTAATGGCTGTATATGCATTCGATCAAACCATGCATCAAATACTTCATCTTCACTGCCTGTTGTATCGAGAATATCAAAACATGTGTATAAGCCATCCACAGGATAATCTTTACAATCTCTTTCCATGGTCAATGTTCCATGATCATAGTGGAAGATCGTATATGCCTGTTCTTCATCACAAGAAGCAAGTAAATGGTATGTATTCTCATGACGAATATACATGTATGTAAATCCATGAAAGATACCTGATTCTTTTGCATATTCTACAAAATGATAGTCTCCATATCGATCAAAATGATATTTGTTTAAAAGAAATGAAGGAATGTGATCAACACCTTTCTGTTTGTCACAAATCTGCATCTCTTTGTTATATGTCCATGTCTGATAGCCATTGAAGAATAAAACATCATTTTTATCCAAATCTAATTGTGTTTCTGCTTTGATGCATTGGATTTTTCCATGGAGTTCTCTTTGAAGTCTGGAAAGCGAATCTACTTCTTCCTGGATCATTTCTTGATCAACTTTAACTGTGAGTTTCCATTTCATGTTTTTCTCTCAACTTTTCTGCGATTTCCTGTGCTTTGTCATCTGTTAATATAAATTTCTTTTTGAATACAATCAAAGCAATACATAATCCAAGAATTGGAAGTAATGTCATAAGACAGCGTAACCCTGTAATTGTGGAAGCACTTTGAACTGCAGGGATACCATCTTCACTGTTTCCAACTAGACCGATCATATCAAGACCAATCCCTGTTAAAAATACAGCGAGACCACTTGCAGCTTTTACCACAAATGTCTGCATGGAAAAGATGACAGATTCTTCTCTTCTGCCGGTTTTCATTTCCCCATAATCAACAGAAGTAGATAAGAAAACTGTTGTAAGCACACTTAACATTCCATTCGCACTGAATACAAGTGCACCAATCAAGCAAAGTACGGCCATGTTATGTGCAAGGTTCATAAACGAAGCAAACAGTAATAGAGCATAGCCAAGAATTGCCATACATAAAGATGTTTTGAAAATTGTTGTATTAGATAGTTTATTACGCAATACAGGATATAAAACCATCATTCCAAGAATCTGCGTTGCTCCGCCAATGGTTGTGAATAATGTATAGTTGTTTTTCCATAATTCTGTACCAAGATCATATTTAAAGAAGTAGAGAATTAAATTACTTGTGATGTATAAAGCACTGTTGATCAGCACAATTGTGATGACCGTTAACATTGCCTGATCATTGTGGAATAAAGCAGAGAACATATCTTTGATGGATGTTGTTTCCAGTTTCTTTTCACTTTTCTTTTCTTTGATTGAAAAGAAGAGAATTGCTTCTGTAAGTACAAAAATCAAAGCAATAAGCATAGAGAAGCAGCGGAAACCTTTCACTTCACTGCCACCTCCTAAAAAGGCAACACATAATACAGTTCCCACTTGAATCAGTGCAGAACCAATACCAGCACATGTTCTGCCAACAACCGATAACTGTTCACGATCTTTTGGCTGTTCAGTGACTGCTGGAATCATTGACCAGTATGGAATATCCATCATTGTATACGTAACACCCCATAGAATATAGATGATTGCGAAGTATACCATGAGTCCTGTTTTTGATAA
The DNA here is from genome assembly GCF_052064035.1 of Bulleidia sp. HCP3S3_C9. Taxonomy (NCBI): domain Bacteria; kingdom Bacillati; phylum Bacillota; class Erysipelotrichia; order Erysipelotrichales; family Erysipelotrichaceae; genus Bulleidia; species Bulleidia sp. HCP3S3_C9. Next base: position 6,113 of record NZ_JBQHWJ010000036.1, read on the forward strand.
ATCTGGAGCACTGAATAATGCATATAAGACAAATGCATTTAATACAGTTCCAGATAAGATCCATGGTCTGAATTTTCCATATTTTGTATTTGTTTTTGCGACAAGAACACCCATGAACGGATCATTGATGGCATCAAATACACGTGCAATCATTAAAATCAAACCTACAAATGTTGCCTGTAATCCTAAAATATCCTGATAGTAATACATCACATAGGAAGAAGATAAGGCATAGACCATATCTTTTCCAACAGCACCTAGACCATAGGCAGCCTTTTCTTTGAAACTAAATTTTTTCATACAATATTATCCTCGAATTTGTATAGGTAATGTAACAGGTTCTAATCCTGGTGAAGAAATCGTAATCGTCTCATGAGAAGAAACAGCTTTGGAACGAATGTATGTTCCACACATTCCTCCTTCACTGACAATGTGCTCTCCTCCAATGATTTCTAGATTGTTAGAGGCCTGGATTGTGATTGGCAATTGTGCATAGGAAGCTACAGAATCATGATCATCTAAGATACGGATACGAATCGATGCCATATCATACGTATCACTTTCTTCTAAGACAGTAGAAGAAATCTTTGCTTCAATATGAAGGAAAGAGCCTGGACATTTTGTTTTAGAAGCAATGACGGTACCATTTTTGATGGCATCAAATCTCCATCGTGTTGCTTCATCTCCCCAGTTACTGACATACTTTCCATAAAGATCAACCCCATCCTGGAATGTAAGGTGATATTTCATCATGGCCTTAGCGAACTGTAATTTATTTTTCAGTGGTAAATTTGCCAGACCATAGTCTCTAGCAGCCAGTAGACAACTACGAATATCTTTTGCCTGTTGTTTTGGCATGTGTTCTTGTGTTTCTAATAGATCACCAATCGTATCGTCAATGAGAATTGGACCATGCTTTAATGATGTAAATGGTGTTGTGGAAAATTCTTTGACAAATACATCATTTTTATATAAACGGATAGAATCTCCATTTGTGAAGCAATAGAATGATGCAATCTGCCCTGCAGGATAATCACCAATATCCATGGTTGTGCCAACTTCTAATACAGGCGTATTTTCTTGCTGGGAACTATAGACATAACTGGCAAGCTTTGGATTACGAAAGCTGTCCATAACACCGTGATAACAAATCTTATCTCCACTGCCAAAATCCTTATGTGTTGCGTAATCAAACATGCACCAGCTAAACATACCTGCGTGCTGTTTATCTTGGATTGCATCATTCATTACCCGTGCATGACGTAATGCATGTTCCTGTCGCTTGCTGATGGGATCAAATGATTTTGTTGGAAACATATGTCCATTGCATTCAGAAATCAATAATGGTTTTTTTGTGTCTGGCGTGACGTCCTTTTTCTTTTTACATCCTGGATTTGTTCCGTTATGAGAAAAATCATTGTAACTGTAAATATCTTCTAGAAAAGAGCTCTTTTCTATGTAGCGAACACCGCTTGTTGGTCGTGTTGGATCAAGAGAATGTGCAAGTGCATTTGTTTTTGTGTAGAGTTCATCATCATCCTGGCTTTCATTGACTCTGACACCCCACATGAAGATAGAAGGGTGGTTGCGGTATTGCCTTACCATTTCTTCAACATTATGGATGCAGATATCTCTCCAGTGCTGACTGGAAGATACATATTGCCATCCTGGAATTTCAGTGAAGACTAAGATACCTCTTCGATCACATTCGTTAATAAATGCATGAGATTGTGGATAATGTGATGTTCTTACCGCATTGACACCTAACTCTTCATCTAAGATACGTGCATCTTCTTTCTGCAAAGAATCTGATACCGCATAACCAACATACGGGAATGACTGGTGTCGATTCAAACCACGAATGAATACGGGCTTATGATTGACGAGAATGTTATTCTCATCCCAAGTAATTGTTCTAAGACCAAATGGTGTATCAGAAACATCAATGCATGTATTACCTTTATATAGTTCTAAGTGAAATGTATAAAGATATGCGTGATGTACATTCCATAGAATTGGAGAAGGAATGAATTGTGTCATTGTATCCAGGCAGGAATCATATTCTTTTTGTACAACACAGATATGTTCCTGATCAAAGATCTGCGCTTTAACATGCATATCTGATGTATCTCCATCATACGTAATCGTAGAAGTAATACTTGTTAAGTCACTGCGTGGCTGTACAAAGACATCTTTGATGTATGTGCATTCTTTTTCATCCAGCCATACATGACGATAGATACCGCCATATGTTAGATAATCAATCATAAATCCAAATGGAGGAATCGAAGCATCTTCTGTCGTATTTAATTTGACAGAGACAAGATTATCACCTTTGTGCAATGCACTTGTAATTTCAACACGGAAAGCAGTATATCCACATTCATGGTGCATTAATTGCATTCCATTCACATATACTGTAGCGATATGTGCTGCACCATCAAACTGTAAGAAATATCTTTTGCTTAAATCTTGAATATTCAAGTGTCTTCGATATCCACAAATCATTTGATAGGAATCAACATCAATGTAGTGGAGAGGGCATTCTTTTACTGTGTGTGGAATACGAATCTCTTCATATTCGTTTTCTCCATGTGAGAATTCTTCACTCCAGATAGGAGTAAACTGCCAGGCGTTATCAATTCTTTTCATAAAATGATTCCTTTCATTAAGATGTCTAATAGATCGTGTAGAGATTGTTGATAGGTACGTATATCATCACTAGATGACAACAAAGAATTCATGCTGGAAGTGATGATAATTTCAATCATATACAGTGGAATATCTCGTAAGATATGTGCGTCAATGCCTTGCTGGATAAAAGCAAAGACGGGTTCCCAGTCACTTTTTAAATGATGATTGATAGATGCAAATACAGCAGGATATTGTGTAGATAATGGTTCTAGCTGTTTGAAATCAATGGATGCAATATCAGTTGGCATCGCAATTAATAACTGGGATAATTTTTCAATGTATGGCAGATCGGAAGATAAGATTTGTTTTTTGTTTTCCTGAATCAATGCAAAACCATATTCCACGATACCTTGTAAAAGAGATTCTTTAGAGTCAAAGTATCTGTAGATTGTTTTTTTAGCAATGTGCAGGTTTTGAGCAATATCGTTCATTGTGAAGGATAGACCTTTGATACGATATAAATTGATTGCTTCTTGAATGATTGTTTCTTTCATATGGAAACCCATCGTTCCTTTCTGGTTTCCATTGTAAAGCAATGAAAACGGTTACACAAGAAGAAAATGACTGAATTGATATGTAAAAATATATATTTTGGAAAAACGGGGCAAAATGGTACTTAAAAGTTGAGAAAAACGGGGCAAAATAATGTGAGATAAAGAAAAAGGAGTGCTTCAGACAATGTCATTAAGTTAAGGCAAATAAATTCTTAGTGATATTAATTGAAAATTCAAGAAAACAAATCTTTAGCGAAAGTTAACAGCTTTTCTATAAAATTTGTTTTTTAATTCCTGAAATCATTGATTTTCAGGCATGCTGAAAAGCCAGTAATCAAGGATGAAAAGACGGGTGTAACATTAGAAGAAGGTAAGGATTACGAAATCGTATATCCAGAAGATATCAAGAATGCCGGAGAAATCACTGGAGATGGATTCATCGAAGGTGAAGGTGCAACATTCAACGTTACAGGATCTATTACAGATGTAGGTTCTACTAACAACGCATTCACATATGCAATGAATGAAGGTACAAATGCTGATAACTATAACGTAACAGTTGTAGAAGGTACATTAACAGTATCTGAACAGCCAGTTGTTCCAACATCAGCTACACCAACAACTCCATCTAACAACACTCCAGCAAGAACAAATAACGTTCCAGCTAGAGTTGTAACAAACCCAACAACTACTACACCAGCTCCTGAAGCTACAGTTGAACCTGAAAAGGCAGAAACTACACCAGTTCCAACAGCTAAGCCAGAAAAGATTAAAGAAGAAGCAACTCCTCAAGCAGCTCCAAAGGGTCATTGGGCATTAATCAACTTGGTTGCCGCAATGTTAAGTGTTGTCTTAGCAGTAGTAGTATTCATCCTCACTGAAAATCTTGCTCATGACATGGTGCTTGTAGAAAAGTGGACAGTATTGATGGTTCTATTCGGACTCATCAGTATCGTATCTACATACTTTGCTAGAAAGTGGCATGAAGAAGATGAAGACGAAGATTAAGAATCTTCACAGAATGCATAATTCAATCAATATGCTAAAAAGGAACTCAGAACTCAAAATCTGAGTTCTTTTTATATGCTTCAAACATTTGTTTTCAGAAAAATGTAAGCTTTCACTTACAAATTTTTACACAAATATTAATAAAACATTGTTTTATAACCCGACTATAACTTATAACCCATACAATTTATTTATCAACAGATGAGTTCGTTATAGTTCTTGAATCAAAAGAAAGGAGAAAATTATGGGACCCATAAACAAACTAACAAAACTCGTTTTATCATTTTTATTGGGTATAACATGTATTAACTTCTCTGTCGTTCAAGCAGAAGATGGTAGTGATGAAAACTATTCAGAGCCTACTGCAGTGGAAACGATTAGTGAAGAACCTGCTAGTGAACCTGAACAGGAAGTGATTCCAGAAGAACCTGTTGCTGAAGAACCAGTGATTGAGGAAGCAGCTCCTGTCGAAGGGGAAAAGCAGGAAGAGGTAACTCCTGAAGTAATGGAAGAAGCTAAGGTTGAAGAAGAGAATAATACACCTGAGATTGAAGCTGAACCTGCTACACAGGAAGAAACAGTAGAACCAGAAGTACAACAGGAAGCTCCAGTAGAGCCTGAAGTACAGAAGGTTGAAACTGTTGAAGAAGTAAAGGTTACAGTAGTGGTGAGTTATGTGGATGAAAATGATCATCCATTAACAGATCCGATTACTGGATCTTATCCAATTGAGTACAGACTTGATGAAAATGTTGATGCATTTAAATCATTTGATGGATATGCTTTTGAAAAAGTGATTGTAAATGATGATGCTAAAAACACTATTTCAAAAGATGATGTACAAAAGAATGGATTCAGAATTACAAAGGATATGACTTCTTTGAAACTTGTTTATCAGAAGATGAATTTAGAATCTGAAAGTAAAGAAGTGATTCCTGAAGTGACTGAGGAAGCAGTTGAAGAAGCTGAACCTGAGTCGAACACGAATGAAACGGAACTCTCTGCATTTGATCAAACTGCATTTGCTGGAAAAGTTGGTGTTCATGCGTCTGCAGCTGAAGGTGTTTTACCTAAGGGTGCTAGATTGATTGTTGAACAAGTTAACAGAAAAGCAATACTTAACGCTGTAGAAAATACAGTATCAGATAATAACAAGGAAATGGATTCTGCTGTTGCATTAGATATCTCAATCGTAGATAAGGATGGTGTTGAAATTCAACCAAATGGTGTTGTAAATATTACATTCGTAAATACTGGCGTATCTGGTAATGAAGTTAAGATTTATCACGTTGAAGATGATGCTAGTGCAGTAACAGAAATTGCTAATAACACTGATAGCTTTGATGCTAGTCATTTCTCAATTTATGTTATTACTGGTGAAAATGAGGTTCCATTAACAACATTTAACTTTGTTGATGTGAACGGACAAACCGTAAGTACACAGATTGTTAAAACGGGTGATACATTAATTACTCCAACAGCTCCAGATGTTGCTGGAAAAGCATTTGTGGAATGGCAAGAAAATGGATCTAAGTTTGATGGTTTTGGTGAACAGACAATTACTAAGACTGAAACTCGTACAATTACTGCAAAATACGAAGACGCATTATATGTTTACTTCTATAATCCAGAAGGAACACAAATCATGCGTACAGAAAAAGTTGGAAATCATGAAGCACATGATTTTACAGCTGTATCTTATGAAGTAGATTCAACTCATAAATTAGTTGGTTGGGCAAAAGAAGTAAATGGTACTAATGACATCGCAAAAAATATTACAGTTCTAGAAGGAAGTACTTCTGTAAATGTATATGCGATTATTAAAAAAGGTAATTGGGTAACTTTTGATTCTGATGGCGGAAGCGCAATTGATTCTCAATTCGTATTTGACAAAATCTCTCTAAATGATCAAACAACACCTACAAAGCCTGGTTATAGATTTGATGGTTGGTACAATGGTTCAACTAAGATTGAAACTGGTGCAACAGTCACTTCTTCAATGACGTTAAAGGCTCGTTGGAAAGCAGCACAAGTTAACTATACAGTTATTCACTGGTGGGAAAATGCCGATGATGATGGATATTCATTCCATGAATCTCAAAAATTACAAGGATTGACTGGAGAAACAACAGAAGCTGTAGCGAAGTCTTATACAGTGGATGGCAAAAATATTTTTGGTGAAAGTGTTAATGATAAGGTCTTTAATGCAACTACAATTGAACAAAAAACAATCAAGGGTGATGGTTCGACAATTGTAAATGTATACTACAAGAGAAAAACGTATACAATGCATTTTAAAGAAAGTGGGTACCCATATAACGATTTATCAACAATCACAAAAAAATGGGGTCAAAGTATTTCAAAAAATGAATGGCCTACTTATTATGGGAATGGTAATTGGCGGATTTCAAGTAGTAAGTATCTAGCTTATACAAGTACAATGCCAATGGAAGACTCTACATTATGGAGTACAAGTGGTAATTATACTTATAAAGCATATTATTACGTACAAAAGGTTGATGGAAACGGTTATGATCTACATCATACAGATACTATCAAAATGAATAGCAATCCAACAATAGGAAAAGAAGATTGTTATGCGATTTCTGGATTTACATTTGAATATTGTAATCCTAAAGTAGGTTCAAAATATAATGGAGCGAAATTCTACTACACTCGTAATTCTTATAAAATCAAATTTATCAATAAAGGTAAAGAAGATAAATCGGTAGAAAAGAAGTATGAACAAAGTATTTCAGGTGAGAACTATACTCCTACAAGACCTAGTGCATTGCCAGAATACTATGTATTTGATGGCTGGTATGAAAACGAACTTTGTGAAGGTGAAGCATATGATTTTACTGGTAAGAAGATGCCAGCTCAAAATGTTACGTTATACGCAAAGTGGACGGCTTCTAAGGTTAAGTTAACATATAACTTGAATAATCCTGAAGGTACTGTAGATAAGGATACTAAGAATGTAGAAGCTGGTACAGTAGCTAGTACAGAATTACCAAGTATTCCAACAATCAATGATTATTCATTTGCGGGTTGGTATTATGCGGATGGTAATGGAAATATTACTTCGGAAGTATTCCATACAAAAAACACGATTACTAGAGATACTAGCATCGTTGGTAAATGGTTATACAAGGGTGAATTAAGAGTTGTTTATGATCCTGATACTGAAACGGGTGCAACCGTTCCTACAGATGATAAGGTTTATGCGGGTGGTGCAAGAGTTACTGTAGCTGGTAATGCGACTACTACTTCAAACAAGAAATTCTTAGGATGGAAGTTAAATGGAAATTTATATCATCCTGGAGATGCATTTGAAGTAAATAAAGACATTGCGAATCAGGATAATCAGATTATCTTAACGGCTACTTGGGGTAATGCAGAAACTTCTACAACTTTGACTTATGATCCTGGTAATGGAATTGGTACAACTACGACTGTGGATGTCATGAATAATGAGGCAGTCCAAATTGAAGCTCATGGTTCATTAGGTTTTACTGCTCCAGTAGCAGAAGGTAAAGAATACTACTTTGCAGGTTGGGCTGATTCTAAAACAGGAAATGCAACTTATGCAGATGGACAAACAATCAATATTGATGCTAATGGTGAAAACGTTCTATATGCAGTTTGGGTTGAAAAGGCTGAAATCACATTGGTTGCGAATAGTGGTACACGTACTTATAACGGTGCTGAACAGTCAATCGAAGGTTTTGAATCAACTACAATGAATGGTTATACAGTATCTGGATTAACGGCAGTAACTAAGGGTACAAATGTTGGTGAATATACGAACACTGTATTTGATGGAACGGCTAAAGTTGAAAAAGATGGTGTTGATGTAACGGATAAAGTGGCTGTAAAGACTCGTGCTGGTAAGTTAGTTATTACGCCTAAATCAATTAAAACTCAAGAAATTACGGTAACTAAACCTGCTGATTCTCAGTATGATGGTAATGAACACAAGTGGTCTCCTACAGTAACAGATAAGGCTGATAAGAAATTAGAAGCTGTTACAGATTACACAGTGGAATATTCAACATCTGATTTCACAAATGTAACTGGAACAATCACAGTAACAATTACTGGTATCGGAAACTACACAGGAACAGTTGTAAGAACTTATGCAATCACTCCTGCTGAAGTAACCGTTACAGCAAACAATGCTAACAAAGTATATGGTGAAAATGATCCTGAACTGAAAGCTACAGTAACTGGAACGCTAAATAACGATACAGTGGATTATACAGTGACAAGAGATCCTGGTGAAGATGTTGACAAATATGCAATCCATGTCACAGGTGATGAAGACCAAGGTAACTACCACGTAACATACACTGCTGGTGAATTTGAAATCACTAAATCTGGCGAACTGATACTGACAGCAGAACTGACAGGTGAAAGTGCAACTAAGGTTTATGATGGCAATCCATTGGCAGGTGGAGCAACATCAAATGTTAAGGAAGGTACAACAATTACTTACTCAACAGATGGTGGTGCAACATGGACAACAGAGGTTCCAAGTATCACAAATGTAGGTACATTAAATATCACAGCAAGAGCTGAAAATCCAAACTATGAACCAGCTGAAACAACTTACTCATTAACAGTTACTCATGCTACAGCTATAGTAACAGCTGAAAACAAGACAAAGGTATACGGAACAGCAGATCCTGAACTTACAGCAACAGTAAGTGGAACACTTGGAAATGATACAGTTGCATATACTCTAGCAAGAAAAGCAGGCGAAAACGCTGGTAAATATAAGATCACTGTAACAGGTGAAGAAAATCAGGGTAACTACAAAGTTACATATACTCCAGGCACATTCGAAATCACACCTAAGTCAATCATTCCAGATGGACCAAAAACACCAGAAGAAAAGAAGACAGGTATTACAGTAACAGCTCCAGAAGGTTCTAAGTACGATGGTGAAGAACACAAGAATAAACCAACAGTTACAGATACAAAGACAGGCAAAACATTAACAGAAGAAACAGACTACACATTAACTTATTCTGAAGATGTAACAAATGCTGGAAAAGCAACAGTAACAGTAACTGGTATTGGTAACTACACTGGTGAATTTGATGTAACATATGAAATCACAAAGAGAGATGTGGTATTAACAAGTGCTACAGATTCCAAGCCATACGATGGTACAGCATTAAGAAATGAAAATGTTGAAGTAACAGGTGATGGATTCGCTGCCGGTGAAGGTGCAACATTTGCAGTCACTGGAACAATTACGAATGTTGGTACTAAAGCTAATACATTTGGCTATGCATTAAATAAAAATACATTAGCTTCTAACTACAACATCTCAACAGAACTTGGTACTCTAACAATTACACCTAAATCAATCATTCCAGATGGTCCAAAAACACCAGAAGATAAGAAGACTGGAATCACAGTTGAAAATCCTGGTGACGTTAAGTATGACGGTAAAGATCATGCTGAAAAGCCAGTAATCAAGGATGAAAAGACGGGTGTAACATTAGAAGAAGGTAAGGATTACGAAATCGTATATCCAGAAGACATCAAGAATGCCGGAGAAATCACAGCTACTGTAGTAGGTAAGGGTGATTATGAAGGTTCATTCGAAATCAAGTACAACATTACAAAGAGAGACGTAACATTCACAAGTGCTACTGACTCTAAGCAGTATGATGGAAATGCATTAACAAATGGTAATGTAGAAATCACTGGAGATGGATTCATCGAAGGTGAAGGTGCAGAATATAAGGTAATTGGAACTCAGACTCAGGTTGGAAATAGTGCGAATGAATTCGAATATACATTGAATGAAAACACATTAGCTTCTAACTACGATATTACTAAGGTTGTTGGAACATTAACGGTTACGGCAGCACCTGCTCCAGAAACTCCAGAAAAACCAAAACCAGAAGTAAAGAAATCAGTAGATACATCTGATGATAACAATATCGTATTCTACGGAAATGCATTCTTCATGGCAATGATTACACTTGCAGGAATCATTGTATTAAGAAAAAAATCAAGTTAATTGCTTGAAAAATGATGTTCTTGAATTAGAAAATTCAAAATAAAGAAAAAAGATAAGAATTGAAGTCATTTGATTTCGTTCTTATCTTTTTTGTATGTTGGGCATGTTGCTTAACTAGAAGATTTTGTTTTTGGAGCGATGAGTGAAAAGTGATAAAATGAATTTGCAAAAATCAACGGATGTGAAATATATACGTTTAGTGATATAATTTTCATATAAACAGACACTGGTTAAATAAATAGGCAGTGACGAATTTTAAAATAAAAATATTTAATACATAGAAACAAATTTGATGTTTTTACCACAAAGTTTAAAAAAATAGTACGTAAAGAACAAATGATTTGCATGCAAGGATTCATTTAAATTTGATAAGCAAATAGAAGAATGTATTTTTATTTCATGATATAGCCATCAGATTAAATGAAATATTGCAGATAAAATGCTTTGAATAACAAAGCGTGAGGATGGTTTATGAGAAAAAGAAAATATCAATTCAGAATGTTTGGAGGTTTATATTTAACGACAGACGGAAAAACGATTCCAATCAGCAGTCTTGTTGGAAAGCAATTAATTGCGTTGTTGACATATTTAATCTGTAACTATAAACAATCAGTATCAAAGGAAAAAATCATTGATATTTTCTGGCCTGATAGTGAAAATCCTTCAAATGCTTTAAAGTTTGCAATTCATCGTTTGAGAAAAGCATTAGGAAATGTAGTTGGTTTACCTGATGTTGAAATGATAGTTACTACAGCAAATGGATATCAGTTTAATCCAGCAATCAGTGTGGAATTAGATACAGAAGTATTTGAAAAAACTGTTTTAGAAGCAAATAGTGAGGAAAACTTCGAATTGTATCGTAAAGCGGTTGATCTATATTATGGCGATTTTCTAGAAGGGGTAGATATTGAATGGGTTCTTACAGATCGAGGTTATTATCGTTCTATCTTTGTTCAAATTTGTAATACATTAGCTGGAAGATATTTACAAGAAAGTAAAATTGAAGAAGCAGTGGATATTTGTGAAAGAGGATTGGATGCAGATGAACTAGATGAAACTTTGATTCATACATATTTGATTTCTTTATTGAAAGCAAAGAGATACAATTTTGCGAAATCCTACTTTGATGCAATTAAAAAAATCTATAAAAAGAAGGTTGGTGTTCCATTTGAATCTTTAGCACAGGGACAATCTTTTAGTCAACTTGTTGCTAGAATAGCAATCGAAGGTGATGAACAAACAATTGCGGATACAATTGAAAGTGCAATGTTACCAAATTCATCATCTATTGCTCCAATGATTGTTGATAATGATGTGTTTAATGAGCTGTGTATTTATACAATGAGAAATGCAGAAAGATATCATACAAAGGACTATGTTGTTACAGTTCGTATAGAAGCTGCCAGAGAAAAAAGAAAAAGAATCATGATGCAATTATTGAATATTCTAAAAGTTTCTTTAAGAAAAACTGATATTGTAACAAGAGTAGGAGATAGTGAAATTTGTTTGCTTGTGCGATTATCAGATGAATCTGATGTAAAAATTTTATATAGCAGAATAGATAGTAGATTATCTGAAAGCGTTGGAGAAGCAAACTACACATTGACATATGCAATCAAACCACTTGCATAAATTGAAATAGATAAAAAAACAGGAAATACTCTGTAATGGAGAATTTCCTGTTTTTTGTGTGGGAAACTTGTAGATTTATCACAGTTTACATGATTTCTAAAACATAGAATATGATTTTGGAATAGAAAAGTGCAACATGTTACAAAAATCTATTCTAATATTACATTGACATATTGATTTCTTAAGTTTATCTAGGTATATTGAAATAGAAAAGTGCAACATGTTGCAAAAATCTATTGCAGGAGGTTTTAAAATGGAGATTCGAAGAGATTTTTATTTGAATAAATTGATAAAAAGAAAAAATAATGGACTGATTAAGGTAATTACCGGTATTCGTCGGTGTGGCAAATCTTATTTGTTGAATACTCTGTTTTATCATCACCTACTAGAAATTGGCGTTGATGAGGATCATATCATTCGCTTTGCCTTTGATTCAGCTGATGATCTTTATCTGATTGGTGAAAGCTTGATTCAAATTGAAAAGGAAAAACGTGGAGTTGACCCTGAAAAATTCATAACTTATATCCGTTCTCAAGTTGCAGATGAAGGAATGTATTATCTTTTGCTGGATGAAATTCAGATGCTGGATTGCTTTGAAGCTGTTTTGAATGGTTATCTTCGCAAAGAAAATATGGATGTTTTTGTGACTGGAAGTAACGCAAAACTTTTGTCTAAAGATATAGCTACCGAATTTGCTGGCAGAGGTGACGAGGTTCATATGTACCCTCTGAGTTTTGCTGAGTTTATGACTATTTATAATGGTGATAAGTATATGGGATTATCTGAATATATGCTATATGGTGGTATTCCTCTGGTTGTTTTAAGAGAGGGAACAAACGATAAGGCGGTTGCATTGCAGAATCTTTTTAATGAAATCTATCTTCGAGATATTACCAAACGTAACCGTGTGAAGAACATCGGAGAACTTGAAGATCTTTTGAATATTCTTTCCTCCGCTATTGGTTCATTGACCAATCCAGAAAAGTTGAAGAACACTTTCAAGACGGTAAAGAAATCCAAAATCACATCTGCTACCATTAAGAAATATCTGGATTATTTTGAGGATTCTTTCCTGATTGAATCAGCACAAAAATATGATATTAAAGGAAAAGCATATATTGAAACGCCAAAGAAATATTACTTTTCAGATCTTGGACTTCGTAATGCAAGAATCAATTTTCGCCAGTTCGAGCAGACCCATTCGATGGAAAATGTAATTTATAATGAACTTCGTATGCGTGGTTACAGCGTTGACGTTGGCGTAGTGCCAATTGTAGAACGTAATCAGGAAGGAAAGGCAATTCGTAAACAGCTTGAAGTTGATTTTGTATGTAATCTTGGCTCTTCCAGATACTATATCCAGTCTGCGTATTCGTTACCAGACGAAGCAAAGCGTACGCAGGAAATTAGACCATTCAGAAAGATTGATGATTCTTTCAAGAAGATTGTTATCACTAAAGATATTGTACAGCCCTATTATGATGAATATGGTATCTTGACTGTAAATATCTATGATTTCCTACTTGATCCGCAAATTCTTGAATAATCACAATGTAAACGCATGGTGCTTTTATTGCAGCTCTATGACTTTTCCTGTAATTGCTGATGTTCTATGAGAAATTGAAATAACGGTTCTATCTTTCATTGCATTTTGTATTGCGAAAAGGACTCGTTGTTCTGTAGAAGTATCTAGATCTGCAGTAATTTCATCGAGTAAAAGTAATGGCGGATCAAGGACGATGGCACGTGCGATAGCAATGAGTTGTTTTTGTCCTTGAGAAAATAGATCATCATTGTATTCAGTATCTAATTGTTGATCAAAGCATTGGATGGTATCCCATAAGCCAACGATTTGATATGCATGAATGATTTGCTTTTCAGTAATGTCTGGATCAAAGAGTGATACTTGTTCTTTGACTGTTCCGCGTACTGGATGAAATGACTGTTCCACATAGCCATAGATGCTTCTACGAATAGATGGTGAAAATGTAGATGGATCATGATTAAATACTTTGACTGTTCCAGAATCTGGCTTGTATAAGCCAAGAATGAGTTTAAAGAGTGTAGATTTTCCTGCACCTGTTCTTCCCTGGATTGTTACTTGTTCTCCTGAATGAATTTCTAGATTGTAGTCGTGTAATACTGCTTTTGTATCGTATGCAAAATGGAGATGTTGAATGGAAATGATGGGATTTGTGGTCTGTATGTTTGAAACTGGTTGAAATGCTTGTTTTTCTTCTGAGGTAAAGAAATCCTGAATGCGATGAATTCCTGCAATCGAAGATTGTATTGTCTGTATTTCCATGCCAATACTTTCAATGGGTCCAAATACTTTTGAAATATACTGCATACACATCACAGCGTTTCCTGCACTCATTGAAAAAATAGTGAATTCTGGGTTTGCTGCAATGAGAATCAATATGCCAATTGTAAGTGCATTGATGATTAAAATGATTGGCGAGTATATTGCATCATAGAAGTTTGTTTTCTGTAATGCCTGATAGCTTTGTTCAATGGTTTGATCATATGCATCTTCCATGAATGGCTGCGTGTGCAGATTTTGAATCATTAGTAGATTGTTGATTGTATCTGGCAGGATTGCATTTGCATCTGCGATTGCTTTTCTATTTTGTATTTCACTTTTTAACATTTGCTTTTGTGTGAAACGCGTAAACAAGAAAACAACAGGAAGCAACAGCAGTAATAGATAGAAAGCTAAAGATGCTTTTTGAAAGAGCACAACAAGAATACTGATCAATGTACAGGCATCTGCAATCATAGAAATGATTCCAGATGAAAATAGTTCTTCTAATGTATCAACATCCTGAATGATACGTGATGTGATAGCACCTGGAGATTGTTTTGTGATTGTGTTTGTATCCAGGTTTATGAAATGGTGCATCATTTCACTTCTTAGTGCATGTGTAAGCTTTTGGGAAAGAATGATGAGCAAGCTGTCACGAATAGATGTACTGATACTTTCTAGTAAAAAAAATACAAAGTAGGAAAACATCAAAAGAAAGGTAATGTTTTGTTTTGTGGATAGAAGATCAATGATCTTTGCGAATAAGAGTGGTGGAAGCAATGTGAATGCAATTGTGGCAATAAAGAATAGAATGACACCGCATGATAATAGCCAGTGTGATTGAAATACTTTTTTACATGTGCTGAGAATCATTGTGTGTACCTCTTAAGAGCGTCTTGTATGTTGAAGATGTCTGGCATAGATCGGCATGTGTGGATAGTGTTGCGCGTGTGTCTTCCAACAGTAATACTTTTGTTGCGTATTGAAAAATAGATAAGCGATGAGAAATCAATATGATCATTTTATCTTTGCAGTAAGACTGGATATTGTGGAATATCTGTTGCTCTGTTTTGATATCTAATGCTGAAAATGGATCATCCAGGATAATCAAAGAAGATGCGTGAACAAGTGTTCTTGCCAAAGCAATACGCTGTGCCTGTCCTTTGGATAAGAGAATACCACCATTGCCTAACATTGTATGGATGCCTTGTTCCATCTGCTCCACTTCTTGATCAATGCATACAAGTTTCAGGTATGGAAGAATATCAATATCTTTGCCTAAGGTAATATTGTGTTCAATCGTATCATTGAGTAGCTGTAAATCATGACCAAGATAGGTAACGTTCTGTTTTTCAATAGAAATGAAACCTTCATATGGCATTTCCTGTAGAAATACTTTTCCGAATGTTGATTTTCCACTGGCAACTTTTCCACAGACACCTAAGATTTCACCTTTCTGTAATGTAAAAGAAATATGTTTGAATAAGTCATTGGCATTTGGATAGTGGAACGATAGATCTTTTACAGTGAGGGAAGGGATGATAGAAGGTGATGGGATGGATGTATCTGCATCTAATAAATATGGGGATAATCGTTTCCATGAAATCTGTGCTTTATGTACAGCATTGAATAATTTAGCGGATTTACTTGATTTAGTTGCGAGTTTTAAGAAACAGGCAACATATGTTGTAAAGATGGCAATATTCCATGTTCCTTGTATTACGTAGTGGCATCCATAATATAGAATTGGAAATAAACCAAGCAATGTAATTACAAAATAGAGTGGTGGAAATGCCATGAATGGAATATTGGCTTTGATAGAAGCAGATTCATACTTCTGTAATGTATTTTCATAGGAATGCATACGATTTTCTTCACAGCCATAGATGCGATATATCATTGCATTACTTGTAAGATCTAATGTTGTTTCGTTTAAGGCTGCAGTGATCTGTTTCTGTTTTTCACTTGTTCTTTGTACAAGTGTTTTCATTTTTTCTGCCAGTAAATAGGAAACAGGAATACAGACAATACATAGCAGTGTAATTTTTATATCATAGTGAAATAGCATGCACAGGTACGCAATCAATGCGATACATGTATCAAATAGTTCTGTTGTGAATTTGCGAATACCTTCACTGCAGTCATCGGCATCAATGACAGCTTTTGTAAGCAGTGCACCTGTCTGTTCCTGCTTGATTTGTAATCGTGGTGCATAAAGAATGTTTTGGTAGATTTTCTGTTTAAAGCGTTTGTTTGTATTATTTGCGAAGATGCGTACATAGTTGCGCTTATAGAAACGAGAAATCTGAACAATACTGATGGAAAACAAATATAAAAGAACGATCTTCAAGATTGTTTGAAAAGAAATGTATTGTTGGAAGTAGTCATAAATACTTTGTGTGAGTTTGCCTTCAAAATATGGTCCAAGAATTAAACCAAAGTTATAAATGAGACCAGTGATTGTGACAATGGTTAAAGACTTCCATTCTTTTTTGAAATAATACAGAATTGATGGTTTCATAATGTCTGTATCCTTTGCATGACATTTGGAAAGTGTGATCGACTTTCTTTTTTGCTTTTTGCATACATCTTATCTAGTGTTATGAGAAATATTTCTTTTTCTTCCTGGTTGAGATCTTCTAACAGCCAGTCATAGAATGCGGCTTCAATACTTGTTCTGGATTGCTTTAATGCTTGTGCTTTTTCTGTTGGATATAGAAGGTGTTTTCTTTTATCTTTTGTATCTTGTCTGCAGATAAGATACTCTTTTTTCACTAATGATCTGACTCTTTTTGTGACTGCACCTTTTTCCACATGTAGTTCATTTGCTGCTTCTTGTTGCGTTGTGCCTGGATGGTGACGTACATAATGGATCAGTTCCAGCTCAGAAGAACCAATATTTGTTTCTTTGAATACCATTGCATTGAGTTTCTGTGCTTCTCTTGCAATTTTACCTATTTTTCTTGTTTCACTCATATCGCGCCTCTAATAGCTGTATGTACAACTATTAATATAAGACACTATTAAGAAACTGTCTATCGACCTTTTGAATAACAATGCTAGAATGAAGAAAAGCTAACTATATAAAAGTCAACAGAAATTGATGAAAAAGTTTGAAAATGAAATTCTTTGAGTAAGTTGGTTTCAGAAGGTATCTGTTCTTTGAAAATGTGAATATTCAGGCATGATGAAAACAACTTCAGCAGAAGCTATTGAATGTAATTCAATTGTTTCTATGCCTATCGCAATAAAGCTGGATCAAACTGTGTACCTGTGCTTAACAGGTGATAGATGACTCGCATGAGTTTTCTTACACAGTGACCCTGTG
>NZ_JBQHWJ010000037.1:0-22644 GCF_052064035.1 Bulleidia sp. HCP3S3_C9
CCTACACAAGAAAGGCCAGGAATCACTAGTACTCCTGACCTATTCATCATATACCTGTATATTTGGTTATTCGATCAGGACTAGTTTCTTCCTGATTTCATAATAGAAAAAGGCTTCAGCAGCCTTTTCCGTCGATTCCACATGCTTTTCCACTGGATACATGAATGACTTCATGTTCGTTTTCTTTGATGATGCTTTCCCAGTCAAGTGTGATTGAGCCATCTTCTTTAATGATCGCGGGAATACCTAGAAAACCATTTTCCTTTGCTTCTTGAAAGATAGAAGCGTGATCACGCAATTGAATAAATTCTTTCAGCTCTTTAACAGATGTGCATACATCAATATATGTATAAGGAATGTGGTAAAAATCTAGATTTGCTTTTGCATCCATACAATCTGGACATGTATTTGTACCATATACTTTGATCATAACAATATCCTCCTTGCGAAATATATTAATTTCTTTTTTTTGAATTGTCATTAATAACGCTTTCAATAATGCTATAATAAAAACGGAATTTTTAAGAGGTAAAAAATGAAAATTGGAGTAATTTCTCTAGGTTGTGCAAAAAACCTGGTAGATACAGAAAACGTACTGGGCTTATTGAGACAGTCCAATCAGGAAATCGTAACATCCTATGATGATGCGGATGCGATTATTGTAAATACATGTGGATTTATTGATGCGGCAAAAAGTGAAGCCATTGAAACGATTTTAGATGTTGCGGATTATAAGCAGAAAAATTTAAAGAAACTTATCGTTATGGGGTGTCTTGCGAAAAGATATAAACCACAGCTGGAAGAGGAAATGCCAGAAGTAGATCGCTTTATTTCCATTGATGAATATGCTTCCATGGGATCCATTTTAACAGAAGTATTAGGTGTAAAGATTTCTAATAACTATGGATTGACACCTAGAGTACTTTCTGGAAAACCTTGGATGGCGTATCTTGCTATCAGTGATGGATGTAATAATCGTTGTGCGTTCTGTGCAATTCCATTCATTCGTGGAAATCTGCACTCTCAGCCAATGGATAAAATTCTAGAAGAAGCAAGACGTTTAGCTTCTACAGGTGTGAAAGAAATTACACTTGTAGCACAAGATTGTACAAGATATGGTTTTGACTTTGATGGAAAATCACATTTATCAGAGCTGTTAAAAGAATTGGATCAGATTGAAGGAATTGCATGGATCCGTATGTTATATATGTATCCAGATGAAATGGAAGATGGATTGATTGAAACAATCAAGAATTCTAAACATGTACTTCCATATTTTGATATTCCAACACAACATGGTTCTAGTGCAGTATTGAAAAGAATGCGTAGAAAGACAAGTCGTGAACAGATCATTGATCGTGTGAATAAGATTCGTGAAGAAATACCAGATGCAACGCTGCGTACAACAATGATTGCAGGATTCCCTGAAGAAACTTTAGAAGAACACGCAGAAAGCTTGAGCTTAGTGAAGCAGTTGCAGTGGAATCGTTTAGGTATCTTTACATATTCTAGAGAAGAAGGCACAGCTGCATACGATATGGATGACAATGTACCACAGGAAGAAAAAGAACGTAGAAGAAAAGAAATCATGGACGCGCAGGAAATCATTGGTATTTCTCTTCTGCAGAAAGAAATTGGAACAGTACAGGAAGTATTGATTGAAAGAGTGGATCCATTAACACAGATGTATATTGGGAGAAGTGCGAAGATGGCTCCGGATAATGTTGATGGAAATGTTCGTTTTCATCCACTCAAAGATCATCAGCCTGGTGAATTTGCGACAGTAAAGATTACAAAGGTTTCTGGAGCAAATCTTATTGGAGATGAAGTTGCGTAAGAAAGTATAGCCAAAACTGGTTTAACAGATAAAATTTATAAGGAGGATAAATCATGAAGTGCTACATTGGTGTAGATCTTGGTGGAACAAATGTCAGATGTGCCAAGATCACGGAAAACGGGGAAATTCTCGCGCAGGTAAAAGGACCATCTTATGGATTAGAAGGTCCAGAAAAGGTAATGGGAAATATTAAGGATCTCATTCATCAGCTTCCAAATGTACAGGAAGCTAGTGGTATTGGTGTTTGTGTACCTGGTCCAGTAGACAAGAAGACACAGACAATGACTCTTTCAACAAACTTAAAGGGATTTAAAGGTTATCCAATGGCAAAGGAATTAAGTGAAGAATTCCATTTGCCAACATATCTCGATAACGATGCAAACTGTGCTGGTCTAGCAGAAGCACTTGTTGGTGCTGGTAAAGGTTTACATACAGTATTCTATGTAACAATTTCTACAGGTATTGGTGGTGTACTTGTTGTGGATGGAAAGACAGTCAGCGGCATGCATGGTTTCGGTGGTGAAATTGCAAATATGATCATTGACCGTGATCGTGAAAAGGTAAACTATTTAAATGCTGGTGCTGTTGAAAATGAAGCAAGTGGTACTGCAATTACACGTAAAGGAAAGCAGGCACTTCCTGAAGAAGATATCCAGCATGCTGGTAATGTATTTGATCTTGCTGAAAAGGGAAATGAAAAGGCAAAGGCAATTGTTTCTCAAATGGAAGAAGATCTTGGACAGATGTTCGCAACAATCAGTACTGTCTGTGATCCAGAAATGTTTGTGATCGGTGGCGGTATGACAAAGAGTGCTGACAAGTTCTTGCCTGGTGTGATTGAAAACTTCAAGAAGTTCTCTCATGATGCAGTACATGATACACCATTCAAGATTGCTGAATTAGATGAGCCTGGCATTATCGGTGCCGCAATGATACCTCTATCTGAAGGTGAATAATAAAAATGTGTGAGTATGAAATCTCACACATTTTTCGTTATAGCCAGTCGTAATCTCCACCTGTAATCGCAAGGCTAAGAAGCTTGTCGTATTTTTCAACGTTTTCTTTTCCTTCAATGACTTCAATGAGTTTTGCAGAAGTTGTTTCTTCTGCCATCTCATCGTCTGGTCCAATTTCCATATCTACTTCATTATCGCAGTCTGGACATTTGCATACTGGTGCAATATATTGTGAAAGAAATCTTGTATGGCACTTCTGACATTCGTAGTATCCACATCTTTCACACCCATCTTCAACATAATACATAAAAACTTCCTTCTTTCTTCAACAAATGTTAACTTCTGTATAACAAAAATACAATAATATAAACTATAATAAAGAAAGAAAATTTAAAGAGGATAATTTATCATGTATGACATCATAATTATTGGTGCTGGTATTGTAGGAACTATGCTGGCAAAAGACCTTTCACAGTACAAGTGCAAGGTTGCAGTGATTGAAAAAGAAAATGATATTGCCAATGGTGCAACAATGGCTAACAGTGCAATTGTGCATACGGGATATGATCCAGAAGATCATACGCTCAAAGCAAAATTAAATGTTGAAGGTGCAGGAATGTATGAACAGCTGTGTAAAGATCTTGCATGTAAATACAAGCAGGTTGGTGCATTTGTTGTGGCTTGTGATAAAGAGGAAGAAGAAAGACTTCATGTTCTTGGGAAAAGAGCAATCGAGAGAAATATTCCTTATGAATGGCTCAGTGGTGATGAAGCTAGAAAGAAAGAGAAAAACTTGTCTTTAAATATTACAAAGGCATTGAATTTCTATACAACTGCGATCATTTATCCATGGCAGGTTGCATGTGCATGTATGGAAGTGGCAATGGATAATGGAGTAGAACTGTATTTAAATCATGAAGTGACTGCCATTGAAAAAAGAGAAGATTCCTATCTGATTTCCACAACAAAAGGTACATTTGAAACAAAGCATATTATCAATGCTTCCGGTATTTCTGCAGATAAGATTCATCGAATGGTTGATGCAGACTGTGCCTATACAATGCGTCCAAGAAAAGGGGAATATTATGTTTTAGATAATGATATTCATTATGTTGACCATATTATTTTTCCAGTACCTTCCAGCAAAGGAAAAGGTGTATTGGCTGTGCCTACTGTGTATGGAAATACATTGCTTGGTCCAGATGCTGAAGAAAGTGAAGATACAGGTACAAGTTCTAAAGGATTGTCTTACGTAAAGGAAAATATTCAGAAGACAATGATGAATGTTCCATTTCACAAAGTGATTCGTACATTTGCAGGATTAAGACCATCCAGTACAAGCAAAGACTTTATTATCGAAGAAGTGAAAGGCTGTCATGGATTTATTGACGTTGCTTCCATCGAATCTCCTGGTTTAGCATCTGCACCGGCAATTTCTAAATATGTCATAGAACAGTTTTTGAATGATATGACGCTTGAAAAGAATAATGCTGCGGTAAAAACGAGAAAGAAACCAATTGTAATGGCTGATCTTTCAGCAGAAGAAAGAGATGCTATGATTCGTGAAAATCCATTGTATGCAAAGATCATCTGCCGCTGTGAATCCATCAGTGAAGGAGAAATCATTGACTGCATTCATAGAAATTGTGGAGCAAGAAGTGTTAAAGGTGTAAAGAAAAGAGTCAGACCTGGTATGGGAAGATGTCAAGGTGGGTTCTGTGAACCTAGAGTTGTGAGTATATTAGCGAGAGAACTTGGAATATCGGTCTTGGATGTCGTATTGGATTCTGAAGATTCTAAGATCTTAACAAAGGAGAATCGTATATGAGACATGTAAGTGCAGTAGTCATTGGTGGAGGGTGTGCAGGGTTAGCTTGTGCAAGTACACTGAAGAAAAATGGAATTGAAGATGTCGTTCTTCTTGAAAAAGATGATGAAGCTGGTGGAATCTTAAACCAATGTATTCATAATGGATTTGGTTTAACTACATTTAAAGAACAGCTTTCTGGACCTGCCTTCGCGGAAAGATTTGCGGATGAAGCAAGAGCATTGAATGTTGAAATCAAAACAGGTGCTATGGTCGTTTCAATTACAGAAGATAAGAAAGTATCATATGAAAGTCAAAAAGAAGGCTATGTGACTTTACAGGCAGATGCAATTATTCTGGCAGTTGGATGCTACGAAAGAAATCGTGGTGCGATACAGATCGATGGTATGCGCTGTGCTGGTGTATTTACTGCAGGTCAGGCACAGAGATATATCAATATAGAAGGATATATGGTTGGTAAACGTGTATTCATTCTTGGAAGTGGTGATATCGGTCTGATCATGGCGAGAAGAATGATGCTGGAAGGTGCAGAAGTATTAGGTGTTGCGGAAATCATGCCATATTCGAATGGTCTAGCCAGAAATATTAAGCAATGTCTGGAAGATTTCAATATTCCTTTATATCTTTCTCATACAATTACACATATTTATGGAAAAGATCGTGTTGAAGGTATCGATGTTTGTAAAGTGGATGAACATATGCGTCCTATCGAGGAAGAAAAGATGCATTTTGATGTAGATACTGTTTTATTGTCTATTGGCTTGATTCCAGAAAATCATCTGGCAGACAGTATTCAAATTCAGATGGATCCAAAGATCAAAGGACCAGTTGTTGATGAAAACTTTATGACAAGCGTTCCAGGTATCTTTGCGGCAGGAAATGGTTTGCATGTTCATGATCTTGCGGACTATGCCGCAAAACAAGGAACTAAGGCTGCAGAAGGATGTGTACGCTACCTGAAACAAGCATCACAAGATAATGATTATGTAAATACAAATGTGGGAAATGAAATTGGATATGTTGTACCTGCACGTCTGCATCAAAATCAGCTTCCAAAAATTGTAGAAATGTATTTTAGAGTGAGAAAACCAATCAAAAAAGGAACAATTGTGATCAAATGTGGAGATGAAGTGATTCGCTCTATTCCAAAAGAAAATCTTGTTCCGAGTGAAATGGAAATTATTCCTGTTGTGACAGATCTGATTCTTGAAAAGAAGCAAGATGTCACGATCAGTATGGAGGATGTTGTATATGCCTGAAGAAAAAGAACTTGTCTGTGTCAATTGTCCAAAAGGATGCAGAATCATTGTCACAATGGAAGATAAGAAGATTTTGTCTATCAAAGGATATTCTTGTGAAAATGGAAAGCAATACGCAGAAGAAGAAATGATTTGTCCAATGCGTGTTTTAACAACAACTGTCAAAATCAATGGTGCACCACTCAGAGTATTGCCTGTAATGAGTAATGGACCAATTCCATTAGAGAGAATGGAAGAAGCAATGGAAGAAGTAAGAAAAATCCATGTTGATGCACCTGTGAAGATGAATCAGGTACTTGTATCCCATTTCTTAGGAACAGATGTTGATCTGATTGCATCAAGAAGTATGACAAAAAAAGAAGCTTAGAATTTATTCTAAACCTCTTTTTTTATACGTTATTCATCCTGTTGAGATGTTGAACCACTGGAGCCAAGTGTAACTTGAACATCCATCTGTTTTCCATTTCTTTCGATTGTGAGTGAAATTGTATCACCAACATTCTTGTCTCTTAATACTTTTGTAAGATCAGATTGAGAATTGATTTCATTTCCATCTGCACTGACGATACGGTCATATGCTTTAAGACCAGCTTTTTCAGCACCGGAACCATTGGCTGTACCTGTAATGTATAGACCAGGTGTGTAGTTGAAGTAGTTCGAAGATACTTCCTGCAGATAAACACCAAGTGTAGCTCTATCAATGACTTTGCCATACTGGATAAGCTCATCAGCAACTTTCATTGCACTGTTAATAGGAATTGCAAATCCAATACCTTCAATGACTGTACCAGAACTTGTTGTACCAGAGTCTTTTGCATTGACAATGCCAACAAGATTACCGTTGCCATCAAACAGTCCACCACCAGAGTTGCCAGAGTTGATTTCAGCATTTGTCTGAATCAGTTCCATGGACTGGTTATTAATAACCATTTCACGGGATGGAGAAGAAATAATGCCATCTGTTACTGTACCACCTAATGTACCAAGCGGGTTGCCAATGACAACTGCAGTATCACCAGCCTGTAGTTTTGATGAATCACCAACTGTAGCAGCAGACAATTCTTCATCTGCGTCAATCTTGATGACTGCGATATCGCTTGCTGGATCTGTTCCAACAAGTGTTGCGTTATATTGCTTGTTGTCATATGTTGTTACTGTAATAGAGTTTGCGTCTTCTACAACGTGATTGTTTGTGATGATATAGCCATCTTTAGAAATGATGACACCTGAGCCTGCAGCTTGTGAAGTATATGTTCCGCCAAACATGCCATACTGTGTAGATGTCACTTCTGTAACGATTTCAACAACGCTTGGACTTGCCTTTGCGGCAACTTCACTTGTTGTTAAACCAGTTTTGGATTCATTTGAGGAAACAGTTGTTGTTGCACTTGGGGATGATTCATTTGAGTAGGTAATGCCTGTTTTACTAGAAGGTTCATTATTGTTTCCTAAGTGTGTGTAGGCAAACCATCCACCGCCAAGTCCACAGATTAAAGAGAATACCATACTGGCAATCACTGTCAGAAAGGAAAAACTTCTTTTCTTTTCTTTTTTAGGTTTTTCTACATATTCAACATTGACAGGTTCTTTTTCGTTTGTATTAAATTGAGACATCGTTGTCACGTCCTTTCTTGTTTACATGTATTATGATAAATGCGATAAGTGAAAAGAATGTGAAATCATTCTAAACACTGTAAGAATATTATACAGAGAACTTGATGTGTATACATTGAGAAAAATTGTATAAAAATGTATACTTGATGAAAGTTAGCGAGGTATTTTTTTATGACAAATACAAAATTTCCACCAATTCAAAATCCAGAACTTGAAAAGGTAATCAATGATTTAAAACAAGGAAGTACACCTGAAAAACAGGAACAGTTATCAGAAGAATTAAAGAAGGCACAATTATTGTCTCCTTGTGATTTTGACGTACAGTTTCAACAGGAACAGAACGGTACAATTCAGAATGCAAATCCATCACAGATCAAATTCTTTCTTGTTAATACAAATGACGGTAAAACATTCTTTCCAGTATTCACAAGTATTGAAAATGCAAAGTTGATGAATTTTGGAAAAGATGTACATCCAAAGCAGGTCGTTCGTCATGCGAAAGACTATGAAGTATTATTTGAAGCACCAAATACAAAAGCAGAAGGACTCATTATTAATCCAGGAAAGGACAATATTGTGATTCCTAAGATGATGGTTGCACATATTGCAGGAAAGACAGCTGCTCCTAAAACTGTTACTCCACCATCACCAGCACCATTGAATGTGCAATATGTTGAACCAACGGTATATCCTACAAAAATGGCAATGGCTGTATATGATAGAGCTGATGAAACAGAAGAGATCAAGCATGTATGGCTGAAGCAGAAAGTTGTTGGAAACCAGGGAAGTTTCATTTTTGTAGTTGAAAGTACAAGCAAGGAAGAAAGAATCTTGAATCTGATTCGTGAAGTTGCTGTACCGAATGCAAAGAATGTTCCAGTAGAAGTGATTTTTGCGGATGAAAATGTCATGAAGAACATTGTGAAGGATTCTACTGCTTTATATGATGGAGATCTGGATCTATGATCAAAGAGATTTTACAAAGTGAATATGATGAAGTGTATTCGTTTGTAAATGAGGAATGTGGAAATGAAAAGGATGCTTTCGAAAGTGAAGATGCAAAAAAAAGCATCCTTTCCTATTTTGAAGCTCATTATGAACAATATTCTTACTTTGCTTCCTTTGATGAAGGATTGAATGGTGTATTAGCATATGATGCCAATGATTTTCGTATTGCGTTTTTGTATGTGAAGAAACAGGATCGTCGTAAAGATATTGGATCTTCCTTGCTGGATGCATTGAAAGAAAAAGCATTGCAAATGAATATTGGCAGAATTACAGTACGTGCATATGATCAGCTTGTTCATTTCTATGTTGCAAATGGATTTGAAAGCAATGGTGATTCTGCAATTGTTGAACTGGAATATCTTGTTGGCAGAAGCATGATTGGAAAGAAAGTGACTGTGATTGTTGATCGTGCCTATGGCAGCTATCATCCAACATTACAGGATATGATCTGTCCATATAATTTTGGATATATCAAACAAGATACAAATCTAGAAGATGTTGAGCTGCAAGATGCGTATGTTGTTGGTGTACAAGAGCCACTTGATGAATTTACAGGGTATGTTGTAGGAATCATATACCATGGAAATGAAGCGACAAGCCGCTGGATCGTAGCACCTGCAGGATTTATTGTGAATCATGAAGAATTGATTCAATTGCTAGGTCACGAAGAACAGTTTTACGATACAAGATTTATCTGGGGGTAAATATGAAAAAAGCATTAATCAATGCAACGATTTATAAAAGTGAAAAACAGGCAATTTTGATTGAAGATAACAAGATACTGATTGTCGGTATGAATGAAGATGTACTTCAACAGATCAGTGACAGTGATGAAGTGATTGATTTGAATGGAATGTTTGTATTGCCTGGATTTGTTGATTCTCATATGCATTTAGCAGGACTTGGCTTCTATTTATCATGTGTACAGCTCGCAACATGTACTTCTTTAGAAGATATGAAAGAAAGACTGCTTGCGCGTTTATCAACATTAAAACAAGGGCAGTGGCTGATTGCACGTGGCTATAACGAAGAAACATTTACAGATGCTAAAGTGAAACCGACAAAGGATTTCCTGGATGCAATTTCTAAAGATGTACCTATCTGTGTAACGAGAAGCTGCGGACATTCTATGAGCTGTAATACAAAGGCACTGCAGCTTGCTTCTATGAATGAGAGTAAAGATGGTATTGTGGAAGAAATGGATATCAATGTTGTTCATGAAGCATGGCCAAAGGTAGATGAAAGTACATTGATTGATTATATTCAAAAGGGTATTGCATGTGCGAATGCATTTGGTGTAACAACTGTTGGCAGTGATGATTTCTTATCTATCTGCGACAGCTATGAACTGCCGCTCAATACATTTGAAAAGCTGTCATATCAGGAAAAGATGAACTTAAGAGTCAATGAACAATGTGAATTCAATGATGTTGAGGAATTCTCTAGATTCCTGGATGAAGGATATACATTTGATGTGGGAAATGATCTATTTAGAATTGGACCGCTGAAGCTTGTTACGGATGGCTCTTTAGGTGCTAGAAGCGCTGCAATGTCAAAACCATATCATGATGCACAGGATACAACAGGTATCATGAATTATTCTGTAGAAGAAATGCAGACATTTGTACAGCTGGCAAATCAATTTAACATGCCAACAATTGCACATTGTATCGGTGATAGAGCAGTTGATGATGTTTTAGAGGCATATGCAGGCAATGTGTATGAAGGAAATCCATTGCATCACGGTATCGTACATTGTCAGATTCTAAGACAAGATCAGATTGATCAAATCATTCAGAAGAAATTATCTTGTTATTTCCAGTCTATCTTCTTGTCTACAGATGCAGCCATTGTTGAAAATAGAGTTGGAGAAGCATTAGCGAAAACATCTTATCCATACAAGACACTGTATGAAAATACAATTGCTTCCAATGGATCAGATGCACCAGTAGAAATGCCGAATGCATTGCTTGGTATTGAACTTGCCATTACTAGAAATGGCATGCATCAAGAAGAAAGCTTAAGCGTGGAACAGGCAATTGATTCTTATACGATCAAGGGTGCAGAACAGTTATTCATGCAGGATCGTATTGGAAAGATTGCACCAGATTACTATGCAGATCTTGTTGTATTAGATACAGATATTACCAAAGTAGAAGCAAATCAGATTCATGAAGCAAAAGTAATGATGACTTTCATGAATGGAGAGGTCGTATTTGAAAGATGATTCGTCCTCTAGAAGAAAATGATATTTCTTCCTGTCTTGAAATCTATAACTGGTATATTGAAAACAGTGTTGCTACATTTGAAGAAACAAAATTATCGTTATCACAATTTCAGCAGCGTGTACATAGAATATGTGAAAAATATCCATATATCGTATTAGAAGAAAATCATAAAATCATAGGCTATGCATATTTAGATGCATTTCATGAAAGAAGTGCATATCAATGGACTGTGGATCTATCTATTTATTTAGATCATACATTGAAACTAAAAGGCTATGGAAGTTTATTGATGGAAGCAATACTGCTTGAAGCAGATAAACATGGTTTCTATCATGTTGTATCTATTGTAACAGAAGGGAATACTGCTTCTGAAAGGATTCATGAAAAGTTTGGATTTGAAAAAGAAGGTTTTCTAAAACAGGTTGGATATAAGCATGAAACATGGCTTGGTGTTTCTTATTATGTCAAACAAATAAAACAGACATCGTAACAGTGTTGCGGTGTTTTTTTTATTTGTTGAAAAATCAACAAATAAATATATAATAGAATAACTTGTTGAAAAATCAACAAAGGAGAGTGTATGGAAAATAGATTTGAAATGTTTACGGTTTCGATTGCGAGAATTTCTCGAGCAATTCGAAAAATCGAAAATCAGGAAATGAAAGACATGCATTTGAGAAGTTTTCATGTGGAATGTCTATATTACTTATATGCAACGGATGCAAATACAGCGACAAAGCTTTGTGAAAAGTGTGGGGAAGATAAAGCAACCATTTCTAGAACATTAGAATATCTAGAAACAAATGGTTATATTGTAAGAGAAAAAACAGAAAAGAAAAGATATAACAGTGTGATTGTATTGAGTAATCTTGGTGAAGAAACTGGGAAGCTGATTGCAAATAAAATTGAACATGTATTAATGGAAGTGAGTTTTGATTTAAAGGAAAAGGAAAGAAATACGTTATATTCCTGCCTGTTTAGAATTGCTGAAAGATTAGATGCAATTTGTGAGGAGAATGCATGATATGAATTTGATTGTGAAAGCGGGATGTCGTATTTTCCAGAAAGCGTTTCGTCTTGTAATTCCTGTTTTACCTTACCGTGAGCCAAAGATCGTAGATGCCTGTGATGATTTAAAGGAAGTATTTGAAAAAAAAAAAATTACATCTTTGCTGATTGTAACAGACCAGGGAATTATTGATCATGGATTATTGCAGCATGTGGAAGAAGCATGTAAGAAATATTGTGTTGAATATACGATTTATTCTGGCGTAAAGCCAAATCCAACGGTAGAAAATGTGGAATGTGGTCTTCATCTGTATCAAAGCAATCAAAGTCAAGCAATCATTGCGATTGGCGGTGGTTCTTCTATGGATTGTGGAAAAGCCATTGGTGCATGTATCGCAAATCCAAAAAAGAAAGTGAAAGATATGAAAGGAATCTTACGTGTCATTCATAAGCTTCCACCATTGATTGCAATCCCTACAACGGCAGGTACAGGAAGTGAAGTCACGCTTGCTTCTGTTATCAGTGATCCAAAAAATCATGACAAGTATGCTTTGATGGATTTTCCTTTGATACCGCATTATGCAGTACTGGATCCTAAAATGACATATACGTTACCAAAATCACTCACGGCTACAACAGGCATGGATGCATTAACACATGCCATTGAAGCATATATTGGTGGTTCTACAACACCTAAAACTAGACGGCTTGCACTAGATGCGATAAAGTTGATATATCAGAATCTATGGATTGCGTATGAAGATCCTCAAAATGAAGTGGCAAGAAGAAATATGTCTTTGGCTGCATATCAGGCTGGACTTGCTTTTTCTATGTCATATGTTGGGTATATTCACGCAATTGCACATTCGCTGGGTGGGCAATATGATATTGCACATGGATTAGCAAACGCTGTTGTAATGCCATATGTTTTAAAAGCGTATGGACACCGTATTGATCGTAAAATGCATGATATTGCACTTGTTGCCGGAGTAAGCAATGAAATCGATCGTGATGAAGATGCATGCAGGAAAATGATTGCATCCATTGAAGCATTGAATCAAAAAATGCATATTCCATCACATATAGCAGAAATACAGGAAAAAGATATTCCTTCTTTAGCAAAACATGCTTCTAAGGAAGCAAATCCATTGTACCCTGTTCCTGTTTTATGGAATGCGAAAGAGCTTGCACCACTGTATCGACAAATCAAAGGAGAGTAGAAATGGATCTATCAAATATCTACAACATACAGAAAAATTATTTCTTGAGGGAAAATACATTGTCGGTTTCTTTTCGAAAGCAGCAGTTAAAGAAGCTGTATGAAGCAATCAATCGATATGAAGATGCAATTGTGGATGCTTTAAAGAAAGACTTAGGCAAAAGCAGAGAAGAAAGCTATATGAGTGAAATTGGCATGGTGAAAAGTGAAATTTCGCATATGTTAAAACATGTTTCTTCCTATGCGAAAAGACACTATGTACCTTCACCACTTGCACAGTTTGTTTCTGTGAGCTATACAAAAGCTGTTCCTTATGGCGTGACATTGATCATGTCACCTTGGAACTATCCATTTCTTCTAACATTAGATCCATTGGCATGTGCCATTGCGTCTGGAGATACGGCAGTTTTGAAGCCATCTCCTGCTTCTCCATTTACAAATCAAGTGATGAAAAAAATCATTTCTGAAAACTTTGATGAAAGCTATATTACACTTGTCCAAGGTGGTATTGAAGAAGCAAATATTCTTTTGGAACAGCCATTTGATTTTGTGTTTTTTACTGGCGGATCACAAACTGGGAAAATCGTAAATATGAAATGTGCAGAGCATTTAACACCTTGTATTCTAGAACTTGGGGGAAAGAGTCCCTGTATTGTTGATGAAAGTGCAGATATTGATCTGAGTGCAAAAAGAATTGTGTTTGGAAAATTTCTGAATTGTGGTCAGACATGTGTTGCCCCAGACTACATACTTGTACATCGTTCGAAAAAAGACGAGTTGATCAAAGCACTGCAGAAAGAAATTGTAAAACAGTATGGTGAAC
This sequence comes from Bulleidia sp. HCP3S3_C9, assembly GCF_052064035.1. NCBI lineage: Bacteria > Bacillati > Bacillota > Erysipelotrichia > Erysipelotrichales > Erysipelotrichaceae > Bulleidia > Bulleidia sp. HCP3S3_C9. The sequence continues at coordinate 13,781 of NZ_JBQHWJ010000037.1, forward strand.
ATCCATTAACAAGTGATATTTATGGAAAAATCATTCATCCAGGACAGTTTGAAAGAATTCGAAAAATGATGGATCCTGATAAAATCGTTTATGGCGGCACGTGCGATGAGAAAGCATGCAAGATTGAACCAGCAATTATGGATGACGTTACATGGGATGACAGTGTCATGCAGGAAGAAATCTTTGGACCACTTTTACCTGTTTTAACATATGATGATTTTGATGAAATGATGGATACTTTAAAAACAAAACCACATCCATTGGCATTCTATCTCTTTACAAAAAACAAGAAACATATTCAAAAAATGGATACAGAAATGATCTTTGGTGGAGGATGCATCAATGATACGATCATTCATCTGGCAAGTAACTATCTTGGCTTTGGCGGGGTAGGAAACAGTGGTATGGGAAAATACCATGGAAAAGATGGTTTTGATGCCTTTTCTCATACAAAATCTATTGTAGACAAGAAATGCATCATTGATCTAGCAATGCGTTATGCACCATACGAGAATGCTTTCTATAATAAATTAATTCGATTTTTTATGAAATGAAAAGAAGAAGTTCTTCTTTTTAAATGTTGTATTTTGCTAAACCAATATACTGATATCCACTTTCATCAATAACATTCTGAATTTGATCTGAATTTAAATCATGGTTTGCGATAATTGTGACTTGTCCCTTTGTATGAGAGGAAGATACTTTAATGACATTAAAATGATTACGGATTGCATCGTTGATATTTGCTTCACAATGACCACACTGCATGCCTGCAACTTCAACAACGATCTTTACTTTTCCTTTTCCATTGTATGTGGATTTCTGTACTGTATGTTTTCCTTCATGAAAAAATCCTCTGACAATTTTGATGCCGCCAATCATCATGATTCCAATGATGACTAAGATAATAATGTCTATAGTATGTAATGGTACGTTTACTTTCATAAATTTTCCCCTTTTCAGTTAGTTTTAACTAATTTAGTACGGTACAAGAAAAAAATCAATGAACATGCTATGATTATTTTGATGAAAAATGTAATTTTAGCAGGTGTCTGCATCAAAGATGATGCAAAAGTATTTCAAATGAAAATGGATGAATGTATTGCTTTATGTAATGCATGTCAATTAAATGTTGTTGAAACAATTACACAGTCAGCAAATTCCATGAATACAATCAGTGCCTTCCGTAAAGGAAAGTTAGATGAATTGCGTATTCTTGTGGAAGAATTGGATGCTGATTTTGTTGTGTTTTATAACAGTCTCAGTGTGCAAATGGCAGAAAGAATCAGTGCTGTTGCTGGATGCAATGTGATTGACCGTACAGCATTGATCTTAGATATCTTTTCCAGCCGTGCACGCAGCAGACAGGCAAAGCTGCAGACTGAAATGGCACGATTGCAGTATGATCTTCCACGTTTATTAAACAGCGACAATGACCGTGAAAGAGAAAGAGGTGGAGGTGTAACAAATCGTGGTTCTGGTGAAATGCGTTCTGCAATTGTTGCACGGAAATATCAGAAACGGATCCAGGATCTCAAGAAGGAATTAAAGAAAATCGAATCACAGAGGCAGATGGATGAAAGAAGAAGATCCAAGACATTATTAAGAAGAGTGGCTTTGGTCGGCTATACAAATGCTGGGAAGTCCAGTTTTATGAATTGTCTGATTCAGAATACAGAAGCCAGTGGAAATGAAGTGCTTGAAAAAGATATGTTATTTGCAACATTGGATACATCTGTAAGAAAAATTGTCTATGATAAGAAAACGTTTTTTCTCTATGATACGGTTGGATTTGTTTCAGATTTACCACATACACTGGTTGAAGCATTCAAGAGTACATTAGATGCCGCAAGAGATGCGGATCTGCTTGTAGAAATTGTTGATGTAAGTGATGATGATTATGAAACAAAGATGGAAGTAACAGAAAATACGCTGCGTGAAATTGGTGCTGGAGAAATTCCAATATTACGTATCTTTAATAAAGTTGACTTATTGAAAGATACTTCACGTCTTGAAGGAATCTGTGTTTCTGCAAAAAATGGCGATCATATGGATCGTGCAATGAAAGAAATATTAAAAATGTTATATCCAAGTGAAGAAAGCATGTATTGTTTGCTTCCTTATGGTAAAATCTATATGTTTGATGAATACAGGCAAGTGCTTCAAATAGATGTAGTCAAACAAGATGAAGAAGGTATGACATTATATTTACAAGGACCTTCTGACTATATTCATGCATTTGATCTGTATCAGATAAGAGAGGGACAGTTATGAGTAAGACAGTATGGGAAAAATTGAATGATTCTCAAAAAGATGAATTGATGCAATTCAACAAGGAGTACATTGATTTTCTAAGTGTTTCTAAAACTGAAAGAGCATTTGTAAACAATAGTATTGCACTTGTTGAAAAGGCTGGATTCAAAAATCTAAGTGAAGTGACAGAATTGAAACCTGGAGATAAAGTATACTCCACAAACAAAGGTAAGAATATTTTAGCTTTCATTATTGGTAAAGAACCTATCCGTAATGGTTTAAACCTTTTAGGAGCACATATTGATTCCCCACGTACAGACTTAAAACAGCATCCATTATATGAATCTAATGGTCTTGTATTATTAGATACACACTACTACGGTGGTATTAAGAAGTATCAGTGGGTTGCTCGTCCAATGGCACTTGTTGGTGTTGTTGTGAAGAAAGACGGCACAGTTATTGATATCAACATTGGTGATGATGATAATGATCCAGTTGTTGGAATCAGTGATCTTTTGATTCATCTGGCAGCTGATCAGATGTCTAAGACAGGTGCAAAGGTTGTTGAAGGTGAAGCATTAGATGTATTGGTTGGTTCTATTCCTAAGAAGGATACAGAAAAAGATCCTGTCAAGGCTTATATCTTAGATCTATTAAAAGAAAAGTATGATATCGAAGAAGATGATTTCATTTCTAGTGAAATTGAAGTTGTTCCTGCTGGAAAAGCAAGAGATTATGGTCTAGATCGTTCTATGGTCATGGGATATGGTCATGATGATAAGGTATGTGCATATACTTCTTTACGTGCTGTTTTGGATTTTGAAGGAACACCTGATAGAACTGCCTGTGCAATCTTGGTAGACAAGGAAGAAATTGGTTCTGTTGGTAACACAGGTATGCAGTCTGCATATTTTGATCATGTAATTGCTAAGATGCTTGCAATGCAGAATGAATCTTCACTTGTTGCATTCAACGATACAATGGATAACTCAAGAATGTTATCTAGTGATGTATCTGCAGCATTTGATCCACTATATCCAGAAGTTATGGAAACAAAGAATGCTTCTTTCTTTGGAAAGGGTATCTGCTTCAATAAGTATACTGGCTCTAGAGGTAAAGGCGGCAGTAACGATGCGAATGCTGAATACATGGCTAAGATCCGCAAGATCATGGATGAAAATGACTGCTACTTCCAGACATGTGAACTTGGCAAGGTAGACGTTGGTGGAGGCGGAACAATCGCTTACATCATGGCTAACAAGAACATGGATGTCATTGATGCTGGTATTGCGGTACAGAACATGCATGCTCCATGTGAAGTTGTATCTAAAGCAGATGTATACGAAGCTTATAGAGCTTACATTGCATTCTTAAAAGATATGGATTAATCCTGAGGACACTACAAGGTGTCCTTTTTTTACGATATAATTGACACATAGAATCCATGGAGGTTGAACGTGAGTAATTCTAAAGTAGTTATTAATGATAAAGGTGTAGAGTTTTTAAAGAATGGGCAGATGTGGATGTATTCGAATAATCTAGCATCTGATATATCGCATTTAGAAAATGGAAGTGTTGTAGATATTGTTACGGAAAAGGATGCATATTTAGGTACGGGATATCTGTGTAAAGATTCTCATATTACGGTGCGTATCTTTTCTAAGAAGCATGAAACGATTGATTATGATTTCTTTGAAAAAACAATTGCAGAAGCATGGGAGTTTAGAAAAACTGTAGAACCAGATAATCTAGATAACTGTAGAGTGATTTTTGGAGAGGCAGATGGATTGCCAGGCCTTACCATTGATCGCTATAACAGTGTTCTTGTATCACAGATCACATGTTTTGGTCTAGAAAAGAATAAGGCAGTTTTATATCAGGCGTTGTTGCATGTTCTGCGTGAAGAAGGTATTGAAGCTATCTATGAAAGAAATGATGTGAAGTCTCGGGAAAAAGAAGGACTTTCTTTATATAAAGGCTTTTACTATGGTGAAGCTGATACCGTACAGGTAATTCATGAAAATGGCCTGAAATTGAATGTAGATATTGAAAATGGGCAGAAAACAGGCTATTTCCTGGATCAGAAATCGAATCGTGTACTAGTTCGCCATCTTGCAAAAGGAAAGACAGTATTAGACTGTTTTACACATACAGGTGGATTTGCATTAAATGCAGCTTTAGGAGAAGCAAAGCATGTGACTGCAGTAGATGTTTCTAATACAGCATTAGAAGAAGGTAGAGCGAATGCAAAACTGAATGGCTTGGAAAATGTATCTTTTGTACAGGCAGATGTATTTGATTATCTTGATACGTTGAAACATCATCAATTTGATTTCATCATTTTAGATCCACCAGCTTTTACAAAATCTAGAAGAACAGTTATGAAAGCCTATAATGGATACAAGAGAATCAATATGCAGGCAATGCATGTATTAAGAGATGGCGGATATCTTGCAACGTGTTCCTGTTCTAGATATATGGAATGTGACCTGTTTGAAAAGATGCTGAGAGAAGCAGCACAGGAAGTTGGTGTAACTTTAAAACAGATTTCCGTAACACAGCAGAACGCAGATCATCCAATTCTCTGGAATATGGAAGAAAGCAGCTATCTGAAGTTTTATATTTTTCAGATTGTATAGAAAAATTGAGGTAAAAGAATCATGAAAGAAGTAATGGATTATGCTACAGGAATCCAGCATGTAGGAATTCCTTGTAAAAGTATTGAAGAAACAAAAGAGTTTTATGAAAAACTAGGTTTTTATATCAAGCATGAAAAGACAATACGTGATGGAAAGCAGAAAGTCTGCTTTCTTGAATATATGGGACTTGTATTAGAGTTCTATGAAGATGAGGTTGCTTTAAAAGCAGGCGCAATTGATCATATCGCAATTGATGTGAATGATATTGAAGGTTGCTATGCATTATGTAAAGAACAAGGCTATACAATTGTAAGTGATGGGATTGAACAGTTGCCGTTTTATGACAACGGTGTCCGTTTCTTTATTATCCTTGGTCCAAACAATGAACGTTTGGAGTTTAATGAAATTCTATGAGACTGATGATTGTTAGACATGGAGATCCAGACTATATCCATGATTCATTGACAGAAAAAGGGAAAAGAGAAGCAGAACTTCTATCTAAACGTCTGGCAAAAATGGATATTCAGGAATTTTATCAGTCACCATTAGGAAGAGCACAGTTGACAGCTTCTTATACTTTGCATGAAATGCATCAAGAAGCTGAAACGTTAGACTGGCTGAGAGAATTCGATCCTAGAATCATTCGTCCTGATCGTATACTTCGTAAGTCTGTTGCATGGGATTGGCAGGTAGAAGACTGGACAAAAGATTGTCGTTTCTATGATTATGATCATTGGTATGAAAATGATGTTATGAAACGCGGAAATGTAAAAGAAAGGTATCAATGGGTTTGTGATAACTTTGATGTATTTCTAAAAGAACATGGATATGTGCATGATGGAAAGCTTTTCCGTGTAGAAAAAGGAAATCATGATACGGTTGTATTTTTCTGCCATTTTGGAGTGGAATGTGTTTTATTATCACATTTACTGCATATTTCACCAATGATATTGTGGCAGGGCTTTGTAGCCGCACCTTCTTCCGTTACAATTGTACATACAGAAGAAAGAAGAAAAGGCATTGCAGCCTTTAGAATTGCACAATTTGGTGATATTTCACATTTATATGCTGCAGATGAACAGCCATCGTTTGCGGCTAGATTTGTGGAATGTTATGAAGATGATGGACAACATTAAGGGAGAATCATTATGAAAGTCATTATGTATTTTGTTCGACATGGACAAACAAGATTAAATGAAAAAGGTAGAATGCAGGGAGTATGTGATTCCCCATTGACTACACAAGGAGAATTGCAGGTAGAAAAGACACGTGTTGCGTTAAATAATGTCTTTTTTGATGCGGTATATTCTTCTCCAAGCGGAAGATGCCAGCAAACTTCTAGAATCATTCTAGAAGGAAGAAATCTAGAACCTGTGATTATAAACAATCTGCATGAAATGAATTTTGGTACATTTGAAGGTACGAGATTTACATCACATTCTGAAGAAATTACACGTTGCTTTGATACAAATGATTTTTCTAGTGCGAATGGTGAAAATCCTGCAGAAGTGGAAGATAGAATCTTACAGTCACTGGATACAATTCTTTCTAATGCTCATGATAATGATCAGGTATTGGTTGTTACGCATGGAAGTTATTTAATGACAATGCTGCGTTCCGTATTTAACGTTGATATGGATAAGCTTTTTCCACGTGCGTTAGGAAAAGGTAATCCTATCCCAAATGCTTCGATTATGCGTGTGGAATATGAAGATGGAAAGTATATAGTTACAAACCTTCCAACAGAACCACAGCTGTATGAAGATCCAATCGTAAATAAAACGTTACATTTCTACTTTGTAAATCATGGTCAGACGTTGTTTAATCAATACAATCGCATGCAGGGGGTTACGGATTCTCCAATAACTGAAAGAGGCATGAAAGAAATACTGGATTGTGCGGATGCTTTAAAAGAGATTCCTTTTGCATCTATGTATACATCTCCACTATTGAGATGCTATGAGACTGCTTTAAAGATTGCACATGATAGAAATAGCGATCCTGTTGTATTAGATGGGTTAAAAGAAATTGATTATGGTGAATTTGAAGCCGTTGTACGTGATTCATGGCTCAAAGAAATCAAAGAACATAGAGCGAAGCATGATGACTGGAGTGATGTAAATGGAGAAAGCAAAGATGCATTTGAATTGCGTTTCCATCACACTTTACAGAAGATTATTTCTGCAAACAAAGATGGTTCAAACATCTTGCTTGTTTCTCATTCAGAATATTATAAGAGATTGCTTGAAATCTTGTTTGGTCTTGATGGAGAAGAAGCAATGATGGAAATGAGAAGACAAGGAAAACAGCCACATCCATATGGTGGTATCTTCCGTTTTGATTATGTGAATGGAAAATTTGAGATTGTTTCCTATATGTGTACACCAGAAGAATTCAAAGAAGAACAATAACAAAAGATGCCAGATTTTGGCATCTTTTATCGTTTTTCTAGTGAAATGTATTGTTTTTCATCTCCAACGTATTTATATGCAGGACGGATAATACGATTCGCAAACTCAACTTCTTCCATACGGTGTGCGCACCATCCAGCAACTCTAGATATCGCAAAGATTGGTGTAAATAATTCTTCAGAAATACCAAGAATTCGATAGACAAGACCTGAAAATAAATCTACATTTGCACATACATTCTTTGTGCTGCCTTTTAATTCTTTGAATACAACAGGAGCAAGCTTTTCAATCTGACATAAACAGTCATATTCTCTCTGCATTCCTTTTTCATAGGCAAGATCCTTGGAATGTTTTTTCAGGATTTGTGCTCTTGGATCACTTTTTGTATATACTGCGTGGCCGATTCCATAGATGAGACCACTATGATCACCAGCTTCTTTATTAATGATCTTTGTAAGGTAATCCTTCATTTCTTCATCTGAATGGACATCTTTGACATTGGCTAAGATTTCATCAAGCTGCTTCATGACCATCAGATTTGCTCCACCGTGTTTTGGTCCTTTTAAAGAAAGGATTGCAGATGCAATAGCAGAATATGTATCTGTACCAGTAGAAGATAAGACACGGGTTGTAAATGCAGAGTTGTTGCCTCCGCCGTGATCTGCATGTACGACCATGCATAAATCTAATAATCTTGCTTCTTCTCGTGTATAGTTCTGATCAAGGCGGTACATTGCCAGAATATTTTCGGCGGTAGATAAACCCGGCTTTGGATAGTGAAAGTACAAAGATTCATGATCATATGCATGTTTTTTTGTCTGGTATGCATATACCATCATACTTGGCATTTCCGCAATCAGGTTAATAGATTGTTTGATGACATTTTCTAAGCTTGTATTTTCAGCTTCTTCATCATAGGAATACATCGCAAGAACACTTCTTGCCATCTTGTTCATTAAGTTTGGAGAAGGGGCTGCCATGATTTGTGTTTCCGCAAATCCATCTGGAAGTTCTCGGTGTGTTTCTAGAATGCGACGAAAGTTATCAAGCGTTTCCTTGTTTGGAAGAGATCCAAATAATAACAGCCATGCAACTTCCTCAAATAAGAAACGATCTTCTGTGATTGCTTCGTTGACAATGTCATTCAGATCAATACCTCGATAGATCAGTTTTCCATCAATTGGAATAATATTGTTGTTTTCATCTCTTTGATATCCGATGACATCACAGATATTTGTAAGTCCCGCAAGAACACCTGTTCCATCGGCATTTCTCAATCCTCTTTTTACACCTAGTTTTTCACTGATTTCTGGATCAATGAAATTATTTTTGCGATATGCATCGCATAATACTTTTAAATCTTGATTCGTTAAATCTTGCACGTCTGGATAGATCATAACCATTCACCTCATATGATTTCTATTGTATTGAAATAATTTTCATTTACAAGTAGGCTATATTAGCAAAATGGTGAATTCAAGAAATAGAATAAATGAAAAGATCATCTTTCTTCATGTCAGCAATACGGAAGAAATCTGTGATCTGATGCATTCTTTTCTTG
>NZ_JBQHWJ010000038.1:0-22620 GCF_052064035.1 Bulleidia sp. HCP3S3_C9
ACTTTTACCTCGCAGTTAAAGTGTATATCCAGCAATATGATTTTATTGTACTAAAAAGCGGACACTAAAGAGATTTCTGAACTTTTTTGAATCAGGTGGTCAGTTATGTAAAAAAACATCTAAATCACCTTAAACAGTAACTTTGATGTTCATTTTTCTATTCATGCATTGATTTCTGCAGCCAGTTCGATGTGAAATAGTAAATTCCCGTCATAAGAGCTGCCATTGCCCACGTAAAGCTATAGCCGATACCAATAATAGAAATATGATGATATAAAGGAATTGCAACTGCCAGAAAGATTTGTCTCATCAATACAAATGCGATGATGGAAGTAATCATAGGAACAGAACTTCTTCCAGAAGCTCTCAGCGCTCCTGAATACACCTGGTGAAAACATAAGAAGATATAACAAGGACACATGATTCTTAAAATGATTGTTCCATCTTCAATAACATCCATATCACTTGTAAAAATACGCATCAGAGAATCAGAGAACAAGAATGCAAAGATGCCCAGTGTTACGACAATACTGATAGACATAACAAGTGCTGCTCTAACACCTTGCTTTACACGTTCATATTGTCTAGCGCCTAAGTTTTGTCCAACGAAAGTTGTAATCGCAAGCATCAAACTATTGACTGGCAATCCCATAAAGTTATCAATTTTATTTGAACAGGAGAATCCAGCGACACCACTTGCTCCAAATTGATTGATATATGCCATAACAATGACATTGGATACAGATACAATCATGCCCTGTAATCCTGCAGGTACACCTATTACAACGATTTGCTTCAAGACAGAAAAATCAATCTTTAGATTTTTCAATGTAACTTTGTATTCATTCTTCGTATGCATCAATAAATTGATGACTAATAACATAGAGATACATTCACTGATGATCGTTGCCCACGCAGCACCATCAACACCCATACCAAATCCTTTTACAAATAACAGATCTAAAAAGATATTCAAAATAGACGTCGCAATCAAGAAATATAAAGGGTTTTTAGAATCACCAACTGCCTGTAAAATACCAGTTCCTGCATTATAGACAATTAAAAACGTTGCGCCTAAGAAATAAATTGCAAGATATCCATCCGCATCATTGTAATAATCCGATGGTGTATTCATCATTCTTAGAATGATTGGAGAAACAAAATATCCAACGATACTTAAAGTAACGCCAAACAAAATGGAAAACAAAAGAAAAGAGTGAATTGCTTTCGATTCATCCTCCTGTTTTCTAGCACCATAATACCTAGATACAACAACACCAGCACCCGTTGCAAGACCTTGGAAAAAAGCAATCAGAAGGTTAATAATTGGTGTACTTGCACCAACTGCAGCCAAAGCTTCCTTTCCAACATAGTTGCCGACAACAATAGAATCGATTGTGTTATACATCAGCTGAAAGAAATTACCTAACAATAATGGAATCGCAAACAAAGCTATCTTTTTATAGATATTTCCTGATGTCATTAATCCTTTACTCTCACGCATATATTTCCCCTTCTTTTAACAAATATTTTACATCTAAATACAAATACATATAAAAAAGATGCTCACTTTTCAGCATCTTTGATTTTGTTTTTTGTATCTTCATCGATTCTTTGTTTTAATACAGATAAGTATGGAGAAAATACAACATTTTCTTTCCCATATGTTAACTGCAGATCATATTCTACAGGAAGCCATGTAGAAATATCAGCTTCATCATGTGCAATCAAAGCTTCCAGCTTATCTAAAGCTTTGTATGTTTTTGCTTCCAGTGTTTCTAAAGCATTCATTTCTTTTAACAACGCATTCCATTCTTCTTTTTGTGCTGCAGGAAAGGAATTCACCCAGGATAAGAAGATTTCATCTTCCTTATTTTCATCTTCTTTGTTTTTATCAAATACAGGAATATCACCTGTAAACGCTTCTCCTAAATCATGAATCAGACACATGCGAATCACTTTATTCATATCCACATTTTTAAATTCATCTTCTTTTGAAATTAACATTGCCATTAAAGCAATTCTCCAGGAATGATCCGCAACAGATTCTTTTCTTTCACCAATTGTCCAGTTATGACGTGTATTGATTTTCAAAATATTTGCGCGATGTAGTATTTCTAATAGTTCTTCTGGTGTCATATTTTTCTCCATTTTCTTAAATATTTTAGAGAAAACATAAAATGAATGCAATGTTTCAATTGCATTTTGAATCAGATTCATGTATTATAAATAAGCAGTTTCAAATGCCCGAGTGATGGAATTGGTAGACGTAGGGGACTCAAAATCCCCCGGTGGCGACACCGTGCCGGTTCGAGTCCGGCCTCGGGCACTTTTTTTATTTAATTTTTTTGGCATAAATAAGCTATTTTAGAAAAAATTGGGAACAAATTTGGGAACAATTTCTCCAAAAAAACAGATCGATGATTGCCTTCACCGATCTATTTTTATTTATTTTTGCTGGTTATTTATTTTTTGATTTTTCAATTACCTTATCAGCAACTTCCTTTGGAGCTGGCTGATAACGATCGAACTTAGAAACGTAACTGCCACGTCCCTGTGTCATTGCACGTAGTTCTGTAGCGTATGTCAACATTTCAGCTAATGGAACTTCTGCCTGAATTACCTGATCACCATGATCATTTGTTGTCATATCAATAATGATTCCACGACGCTTTGTAATATCTCCCATCAAAGTACCTGTGTAATCTTCTGGTGCAACAATTGTAACTTTACCAATTGGTTCCAATAATGTTGGTTTCGCATTTGGCATAGCAGCATTATATGCAAGTCTAGCAGCTTCCTTGAATGCATTTTCCTTAGAATCAACTGGATGATAAGAACCATCATACAATGTAGCCTTGACACCAACTACCTTGTATCCTGCTAATACACCATGATTCATGCAGTCACGAAGTCCTGCTTCTGTTGGAGGGAAGAACTGTTTAGGAACAGCGCCACCAAATACTTCTTCCGCAAATACCATTTCTCCATCAGGATCATCGCTTGGTTCAAATCTTACCCAGACATCACCATACTGACCTGCACCACCATTCTGTTTCTTATATTTTCCTTGTGCTTCTGCTTTGCCACGGATTGTTTCACGATATTGAACAGTAGGTTCTGCAGTAGTAACTTCAACCTTGTATTTAGACTTTAATTTAGAAAGAATCAAATCAATATGCTGTTCACCAATACCATAAAGAACCTGTTCATGTGTTTCTTCGTTATTGACAAAGCGAAGTGTCTTGTCTTCCTGCATCATATTCTTGATTGCTGCTGACATCTTATCTTCATCTGCCTTTGTCTTTGGCTTGATTGCATATCCTAACATTGGAACAGGATATTCCATATCTGGATAATGAACAACTCTGCTTCTTGTGCAAAGCGTATCGTTTGTTTCAGTTACAGATAACTTGACAACTGCCCCAATATCTCCAGTAAACAGCTTACCAACACCAATCTGGTATTTGCCATTGATAACATAGATCTGGTTAATCTTTTCAAGTGTATCTTTCTTTGAGTTAAATACTTGTGAATCACTGTTCAATACACCAGACATTACTTTCAAGTAGGAAATCTTTCCTACGAATGGGTCAACGATTGTCTTGAATACAAATGCAGATAATGCTTCATCTTCATTTGTTTCCATATCAATTGTCTGATCTTTATCATTCAATGCCTGAACACGTCCCTTTTCAGCATAGGAAGGCATAAATTCAGTAATCAGATCCATCAATCTTTCAATACCAGTCAGATTCAATGCAGATCCACAATATACTGGATGAATATCACCAGAACGAACACCAATTCTTAATCCCTTGGCAATTTCATGTTCATCAAATTCTTCACCAGAGAAGAATTTATCCATCAATTCATCATCACTCATTGCGATTGCTTCTGCAATTTCATCATAGTATTCTTTTACCTTAGGCTGAATTTCAGCTGGTACTTCTTTTGCTTCTGCAGGATCATCATAGTACCAGGCCTTATTTCTCAGGATATTTACAGAACCAATAACTTTTCTATCTTTGATAATTGGAAGTTCAAACAAGAATACAGATTTACCAAACTTTTCTCTTAGATCTTCAATGACTTTAGAGAAGTCTGCATTTTCATCATCTAATTTATTTACAAATAAGATTGTAGGAAGTTTTCTTTGCACAACAGCTTTCTTCCATGCACGTTCTGTTCCAGACTGTAAGCTATCCTTTGCACTGACAACGATCAATGCATTATCACCCATTGTTAAACCCGTATCTTCTTCACCTTCATAGTCAAGATAGCCAGGTGTATCAATGAAGTTGATCTTTTTATTTTTCCATTCAACAGGTGCTAGATGTGCATAGACAGAAACACCTCTTTTACCTTCTTCAGCATCAAAGTTCAAAGCAGTTGTACCATCATTATTTTTTCCAATTTTCTCAATTGCTTTTGTCTTAAAAAGACAAGCTTCAATCAATGAACTCTTACCTGCACCAGAATGTCCTAAAACAGTAACATTTCTTACTTCATTCGCTAAATAGTCTTTCATGATCATGCCCTCTTACTTTAACAGATCCTTCAGATCATCTAGACATTCTTTACGAACATAATGAATTGCTAAATTACCTTCGTAATCTTTCTTGTCTTTATCTGCACCACGATCAAGTAGTAAATGAACGAGCATTGGAATACCAATGTATGCAGCTCTCATTAATGCTGTACAACCCTTATTATCCGCAGCATTCACATCTGCCCCATTCTTCAATAATACTTCGATCACGTCATCTTTATACGCATTTACAGCTTCCATTAATGCTGTACGACCCTGTTCATCTGTAGCGTTGACATCTGCTCCCTTAGAAATCAAATATTCAACTGTTTCTGTTTCACCTAGAAGCGCAGCTCTCATCAATGCTGTACGTCCTTTATTATCATGTGAGTTGACGTCTCCACCAGCATGAACGATCATTCTACAAATTTCTGTGTGACCTTTTTTTGCAGCACCCATTAGAGCAGTCTTATTATTTTTGTCACGTGCTCTTGTATCAGCGCCATTGTCTAATAAGAAACGAACGATATCTTCATATCCTCTTTTTGCACTTCTCATTAACGCAGTACGTCCGTCACCATTTCTAACGTTGACATCTGCTCCCTTAGATACTTGCGCGCAGACCTTGCCGAAGTCACCAGCGGCAGCTGCGTCAAAAAATTCCTGATTTACCTGATCCATAATGATTTCCTCCTGTTAGATAATTCATTCAATTTTTTAAATAAAAAGATGGACACATGAAAGCTCCATCTTAAAACCAATATTCGTGATGATTGAATTCCCCGCCGAAAACAACCCTTTCTGTGTTTCTATTTTGTACAATGAAAACAACTTTTACGTTCTTCATGATAAATACTCCAATCTAGAAATTCAAAATCATCTGCTAATTACATTTTACAAAAACTACAAAATACTTCAAGTGTAAGCGTTTACTTTTTCAACTATTTTTATGAATTTATGAAAAAAGAAACAGATTCATTTTCAATCCTCTATTTCTTTTCGATAATTTCAATTTTCTGGTATGGAATTTCAATATGATTTTCGTTAAATGACTTTAACAGTTTTTTTCTTACATCACTTGCTGCCTGAAACGAGGAAGAAAAATCTTTTGTATACAGTGGGAATAATAACCGAATGCCACTATCATCAAATGCCTCTAATCGAATCGCAAATGGAAGTACACCATGCTTCTTTTCTTCTTCACTTCGAATATCAATGACATTCTCTGTATGTAATACTGCTTCATAAATCAATTGTTCTGCTCGATCAATATCACTGTCATAACCAATGTCAAAACTGATGATCTTCTTATATCCCTTTTCATCACTGATACGGTTTTCAACGATTGCACTGTTCATAATACTGTTAGGAACAATGACTCTTGTATTTTCCACTGTATTGATCACTGTATGACGAAATGTAATTCCAATCACACTTCCAGAAATATCTTTATCCTTTAGATAAATGACATCACCGACATTAAACGGATGATACATCGCAAGAAAGAAACCAGCAATAAAATTTCCAAACGACTCCTGTGCAGCTAAACCTACAACAACAGACATCACTGATGTTGCCCCTAAAACTGCACTCGAAAGTCCAGATAATGGTTTAATACCACCTAAAACAGAAAAGACAGCGATACTGTAAATAATTGCACGCACAATTCTTCCTGTAAATCGTAATGTCATTTCTTTCTGATCATCTTTTTTTGCCGCATTCGCAAATAATTTCCATAAAACTTTTGCGATGCTGAATGCAATCAGTAGAATCAATATACTACGAATGATAAAGTAGAGAAGACCTCCATCAAAAAAGTTTTTTCCAATATTCCAAATTGTTTTATCCATGTTTCTTTCTCCTAATGATTTAAGTAGTCACTGTATTTCTTATAGTCTGGCATATATGTTTTTACAACTGCATAGAAATCTTTTGAATGATTTGCCACAAGGATATGTGCATACTCATGTAACAGCACATATGAGAAGCACTCATGTGGGAAATGAATCAATCTTGAAGAAATTGAAATATTTGATTTTGCAGGTGTACAGGATCCCCATCTGCTTGTCATATATTTAATGCGAATTCGAGGCAGTGGCTTTTGATTCATCTTGCAGATATGTTCATCTAGAAACTCTCTTTCCTGCTGAATCAGATACAACAGATATTTATTTGCTTCATGATAAAACGTCTTTTCAATTGTTTCTGCACTTCTATCTTTGACATGAAATACAATCACACTATCCTCAAAAGACATTGCATTCCTTTTTGCTTCGACAAACTTCACTGGATATTCTTTTCCAATCCACGTCGCAGAAATACCATCAACACCTGTTTTTACTTTCTCTTGTTTTTGCATTTGACGATTTCTCGCCTGAATGATCCATGTTTCTTTTTCTTTCAAAAAGGCATAGATTCTCTCTTCACTGACATGTGGAGGACAGCTGATCATTACATTTCCATCATTATCCAGACGCAATACGATATTCTTCATGCGTTTTCTTTTGACTGTAACTGTCAATTCTTTTCCCTGTATCGTTATAAGCATGTAGAAATTATATCATTCTTTACAAACATCGATCCAGGATACGTAATTCGATGCATCTTCTAATTCTTCTAATGACATCTTTACTGCACTTTGACTGTTTCCACAAGCTGGATACACTGTCTTGAATTTCTTTAAGCTTTCATCTAAATACACTTCAATCCCTTCATTGATTCCAAATGGACATACACCACCAGGTGCGTGACCAACAAGTGCTTCTACTTCATCAAATGGAATCATTTTTGCTTTGCTATGAAATGTCTGCTTATATTTATGATTGTCGATTTTTGCATTGCCTTCACATACAATCAATATTACTTTTTCGTGGACAAGCAAAGAAATCGTTTTTGCAATTTCACACGGCTGCACACCTAGAGCATTTGCTGCTTCTTCTACAGTTCTACTGCATTGATCTGGAATCATAATATGAGACGCATATCCTTTTGCTTCTAAATATGCTTTTGCTTTTTCAAATGACATATAAAACCTCCACGAAAATAATAGTTATAGTATAGAACAAAAAAATTTTAAAAAAACTATTGCATTTTTTATTGCACATATGGCATAATAGTTAAGCACTGTGGCGGCTATGGTGAAGTTGGTTAACACACTGGATTGTGGCTCCAGCACTCGTGGGTTCGAGTCCCACTAGTCGCCCTGAGATAAAAAGAAGCTTGTTAAAAGGCTTCTTTTTTTATTTTTTCACAATTGCTTCTAAATCTGTATCATATGCATCAGAAGTCATCACAATCTCAAACACCCCATCTTTCAAAGAATTCAAATACAATACATCATCCTGATCCACAGCCAATACAACTGTATGTGGTATACCAGTACTATCTTCACTAGAGATATCTTTTCCAGCAATATCTTCAATTGCCAGTATACGCGCATGTTCTATCAAAAGCTTCGTTTCTCCCTCTTTTGTATACAGTACATTCACTCTCATATTCCTGACGCATTTCATTAACATCGCTGCATCTACTTCACATTGAAAAATTGCCTGATGCTCTTTTAACAAGCTAGATGCAATATCTGGAATGTCTTCAGCATCTATCAGCATAGATCGATAGAACAAAGAGCCTGCAGGAATCTTTCCTTGAATATCTGTATATTTTCCAATGATATCTTTCTTTTTTATAACAACATTGTGATCAATAAATGCCTGTGGATAACGCACGTACAACAAATCCTTTTCTTCAATACAGCTTCTAGGCAAAATATCATTTTTCGCAATATATACTTCCTGTAACGATAAAGAAGTATTGATTTTTGAATGTATCATCATAAAAATAATCCCACCAATCATACAGATGCAGATGATACACAATATACATTTCAAAATAATTTTTCTCTTCATATAATACATATTCACAAAATTTCATAACATTCCAAAAAAAAGAGGGAAATTTTCCCTCTTTTGAATGCTTACGCATTTTGAACATGTTCAGCAAGATACTTTTTGATCTGTTCACGTGCTTCTGGTTTACATGGTTTACAGCCTTCTGGTGTAGCTTCGCCATTGACAAGTTTGTCAGCCATAGCTGCACATCCAGGGTTTCCACAACCACCACAGTTATATCCAGGAAGCATTGCCAATACATCATCTACTCTAGTATCTGGTTCAACATAGAACTTCTTTGATGCAAAGCCTAATACTGCACCAAGTACAGCACCAAGTACAAGCATCAATACGAATGCTTTAACAATTGCCATTTTCTGCCTCTTTCTTCTTTTCATATGTTCCACGCATTGCACAGTCTTTCATTCCACATGCACTGCAGTCCGGCGTGAGATTTTCACAACCTTCTGGAACAGGAGTTTTTTTATTCAATCTAAGCAAAACAACATTCAACAGGAATAGTCCAGCAGCCAATACAACTGCGACTATAATTCTTACCATCTTATACGAGACCTGCAAGAGCTGAGAAAGCGATTGCCATGATACCAGCTACTACGAAAGCAATTGGATTACCCTGGAATGACTTTGGAACATTGTTTTGATTTAATCTTTCTCTGATTGTTGCGAAGATGACAAGCATTAACATGAAACCTGCTGGAGTAGCAATGGAGTTAACCATTGTTTCAACAAGTGTGTATCCCTTTGTAATGTTATCCTGAGCAACATAGAGAACTGTACAGTTTGTTGTGATTAATGGTAAATAGATACCTAACTGCTTATAAAGAGCAGGTGAGAATTTCTTTACGAATAATTCTACGAACTGTACGAAAGCTGCAATCAATAGAATGAATGTAATTAACTGCATATATTCCAGATTTAATGGAACTAATACGAAGTAATACAAGAAGTAAGACAATACAGATGCACCAAAGATAACGAAGATAACAGCTGCGCCCATACCAATTGCAGAATCAAGATGTGTAGATACACCCATGAATGGGCACATACCTAAGAACTTAGTTAATACAATGTTGTTGATCAACATTGCGGAAATAAATAACGCTAGAATGTTCATACTTAAGCTGCCTCCTTAGCTGCCTTTTCTTTAGCAAGCTGTGCTGCTTTTGCCTTTGCTGCGGCAACTTTTGCTGCCTTTTCAGCTGCTGCTTCAGCTTCAGCAAGTTTGTTCTTGTATAAAGCAATTAATGCAGCTAATACCGCAAATGTGAAGAATGCGCCTGTTTCACCAGTAAACATTGGAATAATGAACTGTTCAGGAATCAATCTGATTGAGAAAATAACTGCACTTCCAGCAAATGGGTTTGTTAACTCAAGAACACCTGTACCAAGAACCTGTCTGATCAATGACATTACAAGTAATGATAATGTGTAAGACAAGCCCATCATCAATCCATCCTTAGCAGAATCCTTGACGTTATGGTTACATGCATATGCTTCAGCACGACCAAGAATAATACAGTTAACAACAATCAATGACAAGAATGCACCTAATGCTGTATACAGATCTACTGCATATGCATTCAAGAACATCTGTAAGATTGTTACTAATGTCGCAATAACTACAATGTATACAGGAATATGGATATCATCTGGAGTAATTGGAGCGATTAAGCTGACTACAACGTTACTTAATACCAATACGAAGATAACACCAGCACCCATACCAAGTGCGTTATTAATAGAAGTTGAAATAGCTAATGTTGAACAGATACCAAGGTATAAACCAAATACTGGGTTATCTGTTAGCATCTTAGAGAAGAAGCCTTGCTTTTTTGTTTTCTTTTCACTCATGTTTCTCTCCTCCTTACTTGCTAGATGCTAAAGCAGCATTGATCATTGTCTTAACTGCTTCACTTGTAAATGTAGCGCCACTGAGATCATCGACTTCATCAGCACTAGATACACCTTCTAAGCTAGATGCATCTTCAAACCAGTCGTCACCAACGCCATCACCATTATCATCACCCTTGAGGTCTTTAACGGATGCAACCTTGCCATCCTTGACTTCAATTGTTGCTGTTAATTCACCAGCGAATCCTTCTGCCTTGCAGGCAAAAGTTCCATCGCCATTATCGCTACATGCATTAGCAGTAGCATTTACAGAATCTAATGCAGCCTGAATCATGCTCTTAACTGCGTTAGATGTAACTGTAGCACCTGTCATAGCGTCGATTTCATCAGCACTGGATACACCTTCTAAGCTAGAAGTATCTGTGAACCAGTCATCACCAACACCATCACCATCATCATCGCCCTTAAGATCCTTAACACTGACAACCTTGCCATCCTTAATTTCGATTGTTGCTGTTAATTCACCTGAGAATCCAGTTACCTTGCATCCATATGTACCATCACCATTGTCTGTACATGATGCATCAGACTTCGCACTTGCATTTTCAGCAGCACTTGCAGCTGCATCTGCATCAAAATCGATACCCTGGATTTCGTTATAAACACTTTCAGCTTCTGTAACTGCTGCGCTGACAGCCTTAGAAGTTACAGTTGCACCAGAAATAATAGGAACAGCATCTGTTGAAGTTAAACCAATGACCTGATTTGCATAGTCATCTTTGAATAACTTGTCACCCTTACCAGCAGTTTCAGAGTTTGATAAGCCTTCGTAGCCAACAATGTTTCCATCGTTGTCGAATGCAATCGCAAACTTGAATCCATCTGAAGAGTATCCAGTGTTATGAAGTGTGAAGACATATCCTTCATCCTTTGCTTCATAAACACCATCGATGAGTTCTGTTTCATCTGTTTTATACTTGTCTGTTACGTCAGTAAATTCACCATTTGGGAAGAAGTTTTCAAGAGTTGATTGTACTTGTTTTAATGCGTTATCAGCAATGACTGGAGCTGTAACGGCATTGACTGCAGATAACAGTAAACCTGCACAAGCACTGACAACACCTAGAAGAACTGTTTTATACATACTTGAATTCTTATCCATGTTGTCTATCTCCTTACTCTACATTTACAGTTTCAACGACTGCTGTTTCTTGATTTGCAACGCTAGCACTTTCTGCTTCAGGATTCTTTAAGAAACCACCAACAAGAAGTGTGATAACTAATACAACTGCAGAAACAATACAAACTTTACGCTGAATTGTTTTTGCATCCTTGATCTGAGAACCATCACATAGCTTATCAATTGCTGGAGTAAGCATGTTCATTAACAAGATAGAGAATAAAGCTCCATCTGGTAAAGATGCTTTCCATCTAATCAATAATGTTAAGCAAGCTGCACAAATCGCAAATAAAATCTTGCCAGGAATAGATACTGGTGTTGTCACTGGATCAGTAATCATAAATACGCCACAGAACAATACACCACCAACTAATAAGTTGAAGATTGCAAATTCAACACCTGCACCATGGATCAAACCTGTAATCAAAGATACAACGAATACAGTTACAAAATATGTAACAGACAATCTTGGATCAATGACTTTCATATAAATGAGCCAAGCACATAAGATAATCAATAGCAATGCACAGCTGCCACCGATAACAGTTGCATAGTTACCAAGGATCATAGAGCCAAATCCGCCTAGATCACTGACAACACCAGAAACAACAGTCTGATTGGAAGCCCATCCCTGTGCTGACATTGATGTTAATGGAGTAGCACCGGATAATACTTCACTTGTAACCTTAGCATCAGCATTTGCACCAAAGCTGTTCATAATCAATGCTTCACCAAATGCTGCAGGGTTAAAGATATTCTGACCAAATCCACCAAATACAAGCTTTCCGAATACAACCGCAATCACAGTTGAAACGAAAATTGCATAGTAGCTGACATCAATCTTTGTAATTAATACAATGATCATGCCTGTAACCCAGCCATAAGATCTAGAAACATCCTTCATGATATTCTTAGATCCCATAATCTTAAAATAAATAGCTTCTGTTAGTACTGCAGCTACAACTGCACATACACCCATCAAAATCACTCTTAAACCATATGCAAATGAGAATCTCATTCCATACCATGCTGCTGAGAATACAAATACACAAAGAAGTGCAATTGTAAGAACATGCATAATATGTGTTGTAGATTGTTCATTACGATAGTTTGGAGAAGGTTTAAATGTAAACTTCATACTTATTTCTTACCTCCCTGTAATCGAATGAAATTCTTTGCACGTCTGACATTTTCAGTAACCGCAATCTTAGATGGACAAATATATGTACATAGACCACATTCAATACAATCCATAACATGTAATTTATTCAATGTAGCTTCATCTTTGCTCTTACCAGCAGCCGCAATACGAACTGGCTGTAATCCAGATGGACATGTTGTTGTACATCTGCCGCAGCGTAAGCAAGCAACTTCATCCTCTTCCTTATTGATTAATACTGTTAAACCATTATTCTGTGGTGCAATTACAAATGCATCATTTGGAATTGTTCTACCCATCATTGGTCCACCAGCAATCAATAATACGTTATCAACACCTTCCTTATATCCACCAACAGCTTCAATAATTTCGTGTGCCTTTGTACCTACTGGAACATATACGTTCTTTGGATCCTTTAAAGCATCTCCACTAACAGTTACATACTTATGTGTAATAGGCATGCCATTGTCAATTGCATTACCCAATGCAATTGCTGTAGAAGCATTGTTGAGAATCATACCAGCTTCAATAGGAAGCATGTTATATCTCTTACCTGTTAGTTCATATACAAGTGTACGTTCCCAGCCCATTGGGTAAATATTTGGAACTGTACGAATTTCAATTGGAGTTCCTTCGAATGTCTTCTTAAGATCTTCAATCTGCTTCTTCTTGTCTTCCTTGATTGCAATGCAACCCTTCTTAGCCTTAGAAAGCTTAAATAAAGCCAATGTACCTGTCTTTAGAAGACTTAGGTTTTCTTCAATGTTCTTGTAGTCAGCTGTTAAGTATGGTTCACATTCAACAGCGTTTACCGCAAATAAATCAACATTTTCAGGCTTTAAATATTTCACGTACGTAGGGAAGCCTGCGCCGCCTAAACCGAGCATACCTGCATTCTTAACGAACTCAAGTAGTTCTTCCCAAGTAGCTTTTTCATAATCGAAAGCTGCAAAAGCTCTAACAGCAGTGTGCTTGTGATCGTTTTGAATCTTCAAATGGTCTGCTTGAGTCATTGAAGATGTCATGAATTTTTCTACTGCAGTAACAGTACCTGATACTGGAGAGAAAATTGGCAGAAAGAATCGATCGTTTCTTTCAGCTATTTTTGTGCCGACTTTAACTTCATCACCAACTTGTACACATGGAGTGCATGGCGCATTACCATTTACAAGTGGAATATAGACATAATCAGGATCAATGGACTTTAATACTTCTTTATCCATTGTCAGATCTTTATGTCCATTTAGGTGATAATGCATCGGACCTGTAAATAATGACATAGTTGTCGTCTCCTCCTAACAAATCCCTAATATTCTAGCATCATTTGCAAACGTTTTCTCGCTTTTTCGCAAAAGTTTGTGAAATTTTAGTAATTTTCAACTTGTGAATGTTTGAACAATTGAATGGAGATTGAACTGTTAGCGTTTCAGGCATAATCGTGCTAGAATAGCGGCTGTTATGAAAAGAAAAATATTAGCGAAAATAGGATTAGCACTCACACTTTGTGCTGGATGTGCTACAAAACCGGAATCTTCTAAGAAAGTATCAGATTCCTATGCAAACACTTCTCTAACAGAAGTATTTGACACAATGTATTCATTCAAAGAATACTCTGCAGATCACGACTTATGTGTATCTCATTTCAAAACAAGTGAGAAACTATTACAGAACTATACACAGCTGTTTGATATCTACAACAATTATGATGGCATCAACAATCTAAAAACAATCAATGACAACGCTGGAAAACAGCCAGTTGAAGTTGATCAGGTCATCATTGATATGTTAAAGATGGCAAAACAGTTCTATGACTACAGTGATGGAGAATTTGACATCACAATTGGTTCCTTATTAAAAGTATGGCACAACTATCGAGAAGAAGGCATCAAGCTCAATGAAGAAGGAAAACTTGGAAAACTCCCAGGCAAAGAAGAACTTGAAGAAGCAAGCAAACATAAAGGATGGGATAAAGTACAGATTGATGAAGAAAACAAAACTGTATTTATTACAGATCCAGATGTTTCTTTAGATGTTGGCGGTATCGCAAAAGGATATGGTGCAGAACTTGCTGCACAGACGATGATGGATAATGGTATGGAATGCGGCATATTAAATGTCGGAAGAAACATTCGACTCATCGGCAAGAAGGAAAATGAAAACTGGACAGTTGGCATTGCAGATCCAGATGGAGATCCTGAAGGAAAATTTCCAAATGGTCTTGTTGTACTTTCCTTAAAGGAAGCAAATAGTATTGTTACAAGTGGTGACTATGAACGTTACTACAAGGCAGAAGACGGAAATATATATCCACATATCGTAGATCCTTCTACAATGTACCCTGCTCGTCTATATCGTTCTGTCACAATTATTACAGAGGATTCTGCCGCAGCAGACTGTCTATCTACAGCGTTATTTACTTTAGATATTGATGAAGGAAAGAAACTTCTCGAAACTTACAGTAAAGCATCCGGTAAAAAATGTAATGCAATTTGGATTACAGAAGATGAAAAGACACAAGGACACAAAGGAAAAAAAGTTGGAAATTATACTGTTATCTATACAGATGGTATTGAGGAGGACATCCTTTGGAATTAATTTTAGATATTTTATTAGATACATTTGAAGACGTTTTAAAAATTATTCCTTTCTTATTTATTATCTATCTGATTCTTGAATGGATGGAACAAGAAGCTGGGCATAAAATGGAGCGCTTCTTAGAGAAGCATCGTAGATTAAACCCACTTGCAGGTACAATCTTTGGATTGTTGCCTTCTTGTGGATTTGCTGGAGCAGCTTCTTCCTTATATGCAACAGGTGTGATCTCTGCAGGTACACTTGTCGCTGTCTACTTAAGCAGTTCTGATGAAATGCTATCCATTATGTTATCAAAGCAGACACCATTTCATGTCATTGCACCAATCCTAGGCGTAAAACTCATTGTTGGCCTAGCCGCTGGCTATCTATTAGATCTCTTCAGCAGACACAACATGATTCATGTCAATGAATTCTGTGAAGCAGAACATGACGATCATTCTCATGGCATTCTTTACAGCAGTGTCATGCATA
Source organism: Bulleidia sp. HCP3S3_C9 (assembly GCF_052064035.1). NCBI lineage: Bacteria > Bacillati > Bacillota > Erysipelotrichia > Erysipelotrichales > Erysipelotrichaceae > Bulleidia > Bulleidia sp. HCP3S3_C9. Next base: position 15,696 of record NZ_JBQHWJ010000038.1, read on the forward strand.
CGATTCAGGTGACAATCTGGTTATTTGTGATTACATTTATCTTCAATGGTATCGTTTCACTCATTGGCGAAGAAACGTTATATAACTTTATTATTTCTCATCCAAATAAATCAGTTCTTGTTTCTTCCCTTGTAGGAATGATTCCAAGCTGTGCGTCTTCAATATTATTAACAACGATGTATCTTGAAGGTGTGATTACATTCCCTGCTGTTTGTGCTGGATTATTAGTCAATGCCGGCAGTGGCATGTTGATTCTCTTCCGCGTCAATCGCAACATGAAAGATAACATGATGATCTTATTTGTTACATGGATATGTGGTTTAGCTGCAGGATTTATACTAGAAATCATCTCAATGTTAATGCTTTAAAGAGTCTACAGACTCTTTTTTTGATGACAAAAACCAGATATGAACAACATACCTGGTTTTCAGTTTCTATAATTTATATTCTTTTGCTTTTTTCACACGGTAATAGAATGCTGGAATCAATACAGTACACGCAGCACACCACGCAGATACTTCAGAAAAGGCAATCCCGTCAAATCCAATGAGTCCTGGAAGTGTCATTGTAAAAATGATTCTGGAAAAGAATTCCATGATACCAGATACCATTGGAAGCACTGTATCTCCCATTGCCTGCAAAGAACAGCGATATACCCATAAAAGTGCAAGAACAAACAGGAAAATATACATAATTCTCATGTATTGTACGCCAAGTTCAATCACTTCCACTTCACTGCTTCCAATCATCCATCCAAGGAATGTTCTCGTACAGAAGTAAAGTACAATACCAAATACGATATGAAATACCCCCATCACAAATGCTATTTCATTTACACCTTTTAAGATACGTTCCGTTTTACCAGCACCAAGATTCTGACCAACAAACGTAGCACATGCATACCCAAATGTACTGCCAACCGTTTCTAGAAGAACCATGATCTTGCTTCCAGCAGAATATGCAGCAATATGCTGGGTTCCAAAGCTGTTAACACCAGCCTGTAATACCATAACACCAACAGCAGTAATAGAATTCATGATTGCAACAGGGACAGAAAGAAAAAAGGATTTCTTTAATAACGGAAGATCTAATTCCCAGTCTTCTTTTTCAATACGCAATTCTTTGATTTTCAGATAACTCCATAAACAATACAATGCAGAAAATGCCTGTGCAATCACTGTTGCATATGCAGCTCCAGCAACACCCATATGAACATACATGACAAGAACAACATCTAATACGACATTGATAATGCATGCAATCACCATCGCAATGACTGGATTTTTAGAATCTCCTACTGCACGCAAAATACCAGACAAGAAGTTATATGCATAGGAAACACTCATAAACAAGAAAATGATTTGAATATAGCTCACCGCATCATTCATAATTGTTTCTGGCGTTCCCATCAATAAAAGTACATCTTTTGTAAACAATAAGGATAGTACTGTCATCAATCCACATACAACAATGGATATATAGATATTCATTGTAATGGATTTCCGTAATCTTTGATAATCTTTAGAACCAAAGAATTGTGCAGCTAATATGGAAACACCTTGCGCCATACCCATAATAAAGCCAAGCACAAGAAAGTTAATCGACCCCGTAGCTCCAACAGCAGCTAAAGCATCCACACCAACGCCTCTACCAACAACGATCGTATCGACCATGTTATAGAGCTGTTGCAATAAGTTTCCCGCAAGTAATGGCATTCCAAAAGCAAGAATCAGCTTAGAAGGATTGCCAATTGTCATATCCTTTGTTTGTGACATACATATTCCCCCTCATCATAAAAAGCGAGCGACGGGAATTGATTAATAGGGTTTTACGCATCCTATAAACCTCATTTTTTCGCATAAATATGCGATTTCACTCTTTTGATTTTTTGAGGTTTTTGAAAATTTCGTTCCAAAATCATTCCACGCTTTTCGCACAAAATTCTATCATAAATTCCAAAAAAAGAAGCCAGGTATTGCACCTGGCTTTACTCTATTCTTTAGGTTTTGTATATGTAAGTGCTTGCTCGCTATCCTTTACTCCGCTTGTTGTTGGATCAGTCACTGCATTGAATACACTAACAACTACTAATCCGAGTACATAAGGATTACTCAATGCACCCATTAGCAGATCACCAAGTGCCTGCCATGTTGTCAAATCCTTAACGGTCAAACCAGCATAAGCAAGGATTGGTGTCAGTACTGCAAGGATCATTTGAGCAATAAATAGTGGATTTTTAAATCTTACTTTCCAGTTCATACTATTTTTCCTTTCAATTCATCAATTTTTTCAAAAGCAGTCTTTAGATCACGCTCAACAACTGTCACTCTTTCGCCTAGAGAGTTTAAATCTTTATTTAAACTCTTGATATCTGTTCTTGTTTCGGAAGTAGTTGCACATAGCTGATCCAATTTTAGATTTGCTTTTAAAAGACTTTTTTCAATATCCGTAAACTTTGTATCTTCCTGCTTGATATCTTCTTTTTGATCTTTTCTTCCGTTTCTGAAGAATGTAATAATCAGAATAATCAACGATATTAGACTAATAGACCAAGGAATGATTTTTTCTAATACTTCCATTACTTCACCATGATCTTCTGCCCTACATAGATTCTGTTAGGATTTGCAATTCCGTTGATCTGTGCAAGTCTTTGATATGTTGTCCCATATTTGGAAGCAATACCAGATAGTGTATCTCCACGCTTTACGACATAGTAAACGTGTGCGGTTTGTTTTTTAGCAGCCATTTTCTGATTAACTATTTTTTGGACTGCATCATAGTTATATCCTGCATCAGTTAAGCGTTTCTTTCTATCCGTTCCATTGCCCCACTGTCCTGCAATGACTTCTTCAGCGAGCTGAGCAGTTGTCTTAGAAGCAGGCTTTGGCTGAGGCTTTGTCACACTTGTTGACTTGCCGACATACGCATCCCATGTTGACTGGTCTCCATAGAACACATTGCAATCCAGGTTATGGCCATATCCATCTAATCTACCTGTGCTAGTCCATTGCCACATGCAGTAAAACTTCCACCACTTTACTTTCGGACGTGATCCAGCATTTGCCATATTGTAGTTATAGTCAGGATTGTTGTCTCTGTACTTGGCAACCCATAGACCATAGTCTGCATTTGCTACAGAACTCCAGTCGTATGAATTGACTACAGATTCGGACATGTAGATCACAGGCTTTACTCCTGAAAGCTGATATACTCTGTCAAGCCATCTCTTTGCCCACATGACGTTGCTTGTGTTCCCTGACTCCCAGTCGAGGATAGGGATACCTTTTCCAAAGTAGCCACGGCAGTTGTTGTAGAAAAAATCTGCTTCTCTAACTGGATCGTTGGTTGGCCTTGCAAAGTGGTAGAAACCAAGTTTCTTTCCTAAGCTTAATGCCTTCTGAAAAAAGCCATCACATGATTTATCCACATAGCCAATGCCTTCGGTTTCCTTTACAATTACAAAGTCAGCATTCACTGCTGAAAGATCAATGCCACTCTGCCATTTACTGATGTCAATTCCTCTCATTACCATATGTTTTTCCTTCACTAAAAAAGATGCATGCTGCATCTACTATTTGTCCTTTGTCAGCTCGTCGTATTCTTTCTGCGTGAGCTTCTTTTTTGCCAGCAGAACATCCAAACGCTCCTTGCTCCAGTACTGTGGATAGTATTTCTTAGCGAGATCAAATACTGCTTTCATTTGACGTTTCCTCCTCAGTAGTTGTATCAATATCGGACAGAACACTGATATACGCAATGTCTGCCTGTGCCTGTGTGAGTTGGTCTGACAGTTCGCTAACCTTGTCTGCCAGAGTACGCTCAACCAAATGAATTGTAATCTGATTCACTTCCGTATTTAGAGTAATTTCTTTACCAAGCACACGGTCGTAGAATTCAGCGATAATCTGTTCACTAGATTCAATAGAAGTCTCTCTAGAGCCATCAATGTTGAACTCTCCGTAAACCATGTGATTTACCGTATCTACTAACTGAACCGTTGCTAAATTTTCTGTAGTACATATCTTCTTCAAATCTTCGATTGTCGTATCACTAAGTACAAATTTCAAATCTGAATCTGTACTGTATTCAACTACTTCTAACTCTGTTTTATCTTTTAATCTTACTTTCATAAATCTCCTTTAAGCTGTTCTTTCCCAAATGTATACTGCTAAGTATGGTTGCATGTTGTTGTGTGCTTTTGAATTACCTGCGTAGTCTGTATAATTATATGGTCCATCAACTTTTAGATTTGATTTCGCAGCAATATTGACAGATATTCCATTCGTTTGTAAATCATTGTACCAATTTACTCTACTACTATAATGTCTATGAGTAGGCATTTCATTAACAGTCAAGGTATGTTCTGCTTCTCCACCTGTTGACCTAAGTGGATATTTATCACTTGCACCAATCAAGCATCTGCCATCAGCAGTCTTTTTCCATGTCCCACCCCATGCAGTCTGAGGATTGAAAGTAGAACTTGTACTGATGTAAATAGAGCCGACTGGGTAGAAGAAATCTAATACAGACCTAATTGCATTCTGTTTGTCAAAAAGATAGCTATCTGGTCCGAGAACAACTCCCTGCTTAATCATTGCGAATGCGTACTGCCCGACACCTAAATAAGCAGTAGCTGACATACTTTCACCAAAGCTGTCTGTAACTGTTACTGCAATTGAGAATGACAGTGTGTAATACAAGTCAGTATATGCTTTTCTGAAACTTATATTTCCGTTGCTTAGCGTTGGTGTTACAGATGTTGCACTGCTTTCATCATTACGTTTGATGCTCATGCTTACAGTGTTGCTTAGAATCGTAGAGTATGTGCCACTAGCACTTAATGTACCATTCTGCGATGTTTCGCTTTCACGCTTCAGCGAAGCAGTAACATATGGCTTTGAGTAAGCATAATACGTCTGCTTTACAGTATCTGTTGACTTCAGACCTCGATTGTCTGTAGCTGTTACGGTATATGTTCCATTAGATTTGTTGCTTACATAGCCTGTATAGGTTCCATTAGTGTTAGTTAATGTAACACCATCACACACTACTGATTTGATGCTCGTTGAATACTTTGCAGTAACAGGAACAGATACAAGTTTTTTAGAAATCTGCTGAACTGTAACATTACCATTTTTAGCTTTCACTCCTTCATGCTGTTCTGTTAAAGTAATTGTTCCAACTGTTGGATTTGCATCACTTGGAACATGCAGATTGAAATTACATGTTTTTGTATCTCCAATTTTTGTAGAGCCACTATATGTTTCGACAGATATTCCACCATAGCCAACTGTAGCTGTGCTAATTTGGTCTAGTAGAGATGTTGGTGGAGTCCATGAACAGTTGTCTACAACTCCTGTAGCAATTACACCACTCTTTTTTCCAAATGAGTATGATACTTTATGCGTAAAGTTAGCATGCTTATTCATATGAATAGTGCAAGCTAATCCAGCAGTAATATCAGGTGAGTTATTTGGCCATGTGTTAATAGAAGGTTGTGATGCTCTTGGGATATTACTGAGAGTTAAAGTAAACTCTCCATAAGGCATATTCCCATATCCAGATGAATAATATGACCCGACTGTAGCTGAACCTGTTCCATCGGCATTGTGAGGAGCCCAGAAGCCACCACTGACCAGCTTAACCCAATCATTAGCTGTCAAATGCGAATTTGTATATCCACCACCACCTGTGACGTTGCAATCAACGTTGTATGCAGAATAGCTACTTCCTTTAATCCATAATTCTGTACTTACATATGAACGGTTGTTTGCGACATCAACCTGTGTTTCATCAGCATATACATGAATAGATGAATAGGCAGATAATGCATGTGAACGTCTTTCTGTTGCCATTACACAATATCTCCTATCCAATAACAAACTGTTGCTTGCTGACCTAATACAATTGCAAGTTCTTCTCTATGTGCTCCTCTCATAAAGAAATCTTTGACTGCTAAATTGTTTATTTTACTGTCTGGCCCAATCAATCCATCTTCTGTGCCATTTGTATAGAAATGCGACCCATCGCTTCTATGATGTACATAATTATTTGAATTTGCTGATTCCAGAATTCTTACACCTTGTGAATCAATTTTCACGATTTGAGAAATATTGTTCACATCATTCAAAGCATTAGTAGCTAGGTCACTTGCACTGTTTGCCTTGTCCTGTGCTTCTTTCGCTTTCTGCGTTGCCTGTTGAGATACATTCACTGCATTGTCTGCACTTGATTGAGCTTTATCTGCCTTACTGCTTGCATTTGATGCTGTTTGTTGTGCATTATTCGCACTAATTTGTGCATCATTTGCACTTGTATTTGCCTTATCAGCACTTGATTGAGCACTGTCTATCTTGTTGGTCACTTCTTCATCTAAAGCACCAATGACTACCGAATTTGCTTTGATTAGATTGCCATTCATCTCACCGAAGGTGACCATACTGGCATTTACGTGACCATCTGTAGTGATAGCTACATTATAGTTACCGTTAATACCATTGTCTGTTCCAGCAATTCCTTCGTAATTCAATCTGAGAACCTTGACTGCTGTTTCTAAAGAATTGCCGTCATATGCATACATCTCATTGGTTTCACCATTTGCATTTGTGGACAGAATGACATGGCCGTCAGTCCCGCCACGGATCTTATCTACTGCCTTGTCAATGGATCCTTGGACTGCTGAGATTGTATCTTTCTTTACGGATTCTGCCTGATTATGAACTTCCTGTTTGATAATCTCTCCAAGTTTACTCTTGGCAGATCCGATAGATATCGATTCATATTTTTCTGATAGCACGTCATAGACTGTCTTGTTTGTAGAACGTCACATTAAATACACTAAGAAAATCAAATTAAATGCCAGAAGACATAACGTGAAATTCCGAAGTATTCAAATTATTTGATGCTGGTATTCAAATTGTTTACA
>NZ_JBQHWJ010000039.1:0-21663 GCF_052064035.1 Bulleidia sp. HCP3S3_C9
ATCTCAAGGATTTGATACATCTAAACTTATCTCTTCTTCATCTTGAATTTAACTAAGTGGATAACCACTTCTTTTTGTCATGTCTGCTACTTAGCATAATGTTTCACACTTTTTACACTCCTTAGGGAACAAATATACATAAAATTGTATCAAAAGTCCCCTAATTTTCAAATTCAAAATAGGGAACTTTTACGCTTAAAATTAATAAAAAAGTTCCCTAAATGATATTTGAAAAAAGATCCTCAACGTTGAGGACCTTTTGCCAAGATCTTATTAAAGCGTGTCATAAATGTAATTGTTGTGACAGTAGCTGCCAGGATATCACTGACAGGTTCTGCCAGGAATACCCCAAATACCTTATCACTCATAAACACAGGAAGAATCAAGATCAGTGGAATCAATAGAATCAACTTTCTCAATACTGCCAGGAATAAAGATATCTTTGCCTGTGATAAGCCAACAAATGTATTCTGACAGCTGATCTGAAAACCAGTCGCAAATATACCAGCCATATAAATTCTCATCACATTCGCTGTATAGCTTGTTAAAGCAACATCGGATGTAAAGATAGAAGCAAATACATTTGGCAAGAACATCATCAATACGAAGAAGCTGCAAGAATACACTGCACATACAATCAATTCACATACAAATGCCTTCTTGACTCTATCATTATTTCCAGCACCAAAATTATAAGAAATAATTGTCTGACCACCTTGTACAATTCCTTGTAGAGGCATAGAACAAAGCTGAGAAACACTTGTGATGATCGTCATTGCCCCTACCGCGATATCTCCACCATATCTAGCAAGAGAGCTTGTAAACGTCATCGAAAGAAGACTTTCTGTAGAAATCATAACGAATGTGGAAGATCCTAATGCTAAGCAAGGCATTAAAATATCCTTTTCAATCTTCATGTATTCTTTCTTTAAATGAAGAATTGTTTTCTTTCCACACAAGAACTTCAATATCCATAATGCACCAACTGCCTGAGAAAGTACGGTTGCGATTGCAGCACCCTGTACTCCCATATCAAAGATAAAAATAAAGATAGGATCTAAGATAATATTAATGACAGCACCAATCACTGTCGTCAGCATACTTGTTTTCGCAAATCCCTGGATTGTGATAAATGGATTCATGCCAAGTACAATTAATACAACGACAGTTCCAAGAATATAAATTCTTGCATAGGATAATGCATATGGAAGTGTTGCTTCACTTGCCCCAAACAATGTTAATAACTGTGGTGCAAACACATAGAATACAACTGTCAATATCACTGCGACAATCAATGAAAAAGAAAAGCAGTTTCCAATGACTTTTTCAGCTTTCTCATTTTCTTTTGCCCCAAAGAAAATAGATGCCTTTGGTGCACCGCCACTGCCCGCAAACATTGCGAACGCATTGATCATCATTAGAATTGGTGTAAATAAACCAACACCTGTTAATGCTGCTGCACCAATTCCAGGAATATGACCAATATAAATACGGTCAACAATGTTATATAAAAGATTTACGATTTGTGCGACAACCGCAGGGATCGCTAAGGAAGCAAGAAGCTTGCCTATGTTTTCTGTTCCAAGTTTTTCTTTATTCATTTGTTTCCATCCTTTTCTTCATATTTTTTTCAATTGTCTGAAGCATTGCATCAAATGTATGAATCGTATCAGGATTTTCAAATCCAATACGATCAATCATTCTTCTTAAATAGTTCTGTTTCTGAATGTATTCTAAAGCAGGTACGTAATTCACATCATACATAAATGCCAGGCGCATCACATATACATCTGCCGCACTCTTTCTTCCACCAGAAGCAATACAATGTCCTTCATAAAATTGCTTTTCAATTTCTTTTGAAATCTTTGACTGCTTGATTTCATCTTCCTTGATAAACAAGAAATCATCCACAGGATCTTCAATATGTACACGGAAGATGTCTGTTTTATCCGCATCGCGAATGATTTTAGCATGTGTCAATGTATTTTTGTTCAAACCATCTGCAATAGCATATTTGTTGTGATTCGAAATTGCCTGAAAAATAGTATCATCATACTTCTCATCTTCAACAAATGAACGAATCAAGTGATTCTCTTTCAAGATTTCAACACCAAGCTGTGCATGATCTACTGTCAGATAATCACGAAAATCATGAAATCTGCGTAACTGTTCAAAACGACCAATATCATGCAGTAAACCAATCACTTTTGCAAGCTGTACATTTTCTTCATCCATTCCAATGCCTCTAGCAATCATTTCAGATAATTCTGCAACTTTCATTGTATGAACGATCTTTAAGCGAACTTTCCCGTCATTTGCATCATAGTTTTTCACATATGTCTGAAAAGCATGCAATGCCTTATCATAATCAATCATATTTATACCTTATTTGTAATCTTTCCTATATTCTTGATTTCAATTGTAATCGTACCATCCTGATGATTCACAAATTCAATAAAATTTGAATTTTCAGAGTATTCTGTTGGAAATGACAATTCAATTCCAGTATCTGTCTTGATTTTTTGATTCTTCAGTTTCTTTGTCACGTACTGTTTTGGTACTTCTACTTCTTTTGGAAGTTCATGTTCTAAAGAAGCAGAAATAAATGTATTCTGCATTTCTTCAGATTCATTAAATACGTTTGCCGCAAGATCTTCTCGCGTCATAGGAACTTCTTCTTCCACACTGTCTTTTACGTAATTCTTATATTTTGATAATAACAATGTTGGATTGGTATCTGTTTTTATCGCAACTTCCTTGACAACTTCATGCACTTCCTTCAAAACTTCTTCTTTACTCTTTTCACAAGAACAATCCAGAATCATTTCCTGCATCACTTCTACATCTACTACATTCCATTTCATCTGATCCAGTAAATGAATTTCCTGATTTGTTTTATTAATGCAGGCAAATGTTGAAATCTTCTTTGTTGCAGATGGAAGAAGAGAATGCTGCTGAATGATCGTATTTGTAATCAATACACCATCCTGTTTTGTTAAATGTGTATATGCCATCTGATTTTCTAAAACAAGAAGCGCAACATATGGAACATCATCATATGTATAGTCAATGATCAATACATCATTTGCTGGATTCTCACAATTTTTGAGATATCCTTCTAACATGCTGGCTACATTCAAAGAATAGTCTACAAAGCTATACACATTATTCTGGTAGTCATTTAACAGCTTCAAGAATTGACTATCTTCATGAAAACAACCTTCTTGGCATCTAAGATCACTCATAATCTTTTGAATCTGTCGATGAACATATGTTTCAATGATCGTATCATCCATATTTAATGAACTCTGTGATAAGACCGTTGTACCTGCACTAAAATCAAAAATATGTAATATTGCCGCATTTACAAATATTGCTGCCATATACCCTCCAATCGAAAAAAGAAGAAAGCAACTGCTTTCTTCTATCTATTTTACTTCATTCCACAAAGGATTGTACAATTTCTTTTGCAAGAGCCTTGCCTTCTAATACAGCACTTCCAATTGTTGCAGGTCCTGTACATGCATCTCCCATAATATAAACATTCTCTAAAGAAGAAACATGTCCTTCTTTCTTTTCTAGAGAATCATGCAATGGCTTGAAATTAACCTTCTGCCCAATTGCCATCACAATCAAGTCAGCCTTTTCCACATATTCACTATCAGCAACTTCATGTGTACTTCTTCTGCCGCTTTCATCAGGTTCTCCTAGTTCCATCTTTACGACCTTTGCACCAACAACCTGACCATTTTCATCTCGCAGGATTTCTTTAATATTTTCCAGGAAATTGAATACAACACCTTCTTTTCTAGCATCTCGAATTTCAATCTTGTTCGCAGGCATTTCTTCTTCACTTCTACGATATACAACTTTCACATCATCAATGATACGCACTAAAGATCTCGCACAATCCATTGCGACGTTTCCACCACCCCATACAATCGCATGGTGGTATTTTTTATAATCATCATGATTGTGGTTGATATTCAAATCATAGAGCAGTGTTAATCCAGCGTATAGCCCATCTCCCGTATCAAATCCAAATGTATTTTCAACCTGTGCACCAATTGCCACAACAACACGATCATATTCATTTTGTAATTTTTCAAATAAAGCATGATCTACTTCTGTATTAAAATGAAACTTTACGCCATTTTCCACAAGTCCTTCATATGCCTTTGTCAAAAATGTTTTTGGCATACGATAATCAGGAATGCCTGTATAGATTGCTCCACCAATTTCTTTTTCCTTATCAAAGATATCAATATCAAATGCATTTGTTTTTACAAGTTCCTGTGCAAGTGTATATCCTGCAGGACCTGCACCAATAATTGCCAAAGAATGTCTATCCATTTTCTTCACCTCGCTGCTATTATCGCAATTCATTCAATGATATGCAAACATTTTGCATTATAATACTTGCATGAAAGACTTCAATGAACAAATTAAGACATTAAAAGACATGATTGAAGAAAGCCATACGATAGCTTTCTTTACAGGTGCGGGCATTTCCACACTCTCAGGCATCCCAGATTTCAGAAGCAAGAATGGATTATATTCCAATCGCTATCATGGGAAAAAGCCAGAAAAAATACTACATATTAAATACTTCAATAAGCATCCAGAAGAATTCTATGCATTCTATCGAGAAAAACTATTAATCGATAACATTGATCCAAATGTGATCCATTTATTTATTTCAGAGTTACAGCAGCTAGGAAAAGAAGTAACTGTAGTGACACAGAATATTGATGGTTTACACGAAAAAGCAGGTTCTTTAAAAATACATAACCTGCATGGAACAATTCATAGAAACTATTGTGTTGACTGTAAAAAGGAATATGACATTGATTACATCAAACAGACAGATGGCATCCCATATTGTAAAGAATGTGGTGGTATCATACGTCCCGCAATTACATTCTATGGAGAATTTTTAGACAAAGAAACATTCAAACAAGCACGTCTTGATACAAAAAATGCGGATCTATTGATTGTCCTTGGTACATCTTTGGTTGTATATCCGGCAAGTGAAATCGTTTCACATTTTAGAGGCAAACATTTAGTCATCATCAATAAAAAAAGGACAAAGTTTAACCACCAGGCAAATCTAGTCATTCAGGAAGATTTCGCCAAAGTATTTAATGCGTTGTTAAAAGAATTGTAGAAGAAGGGTTGCATGAAGAAATTATTGATTTATTTAAAAGATTATAAAAAAGAAAGTATTCTCGCTCCAGCATTTAAATTGCTGGAAGCTTTGTTTGATTTATTTACACCAATTCTTGTCGCAAATATTATCAACACAGGCATCAATACAAAAGATACAACATATATCTTTCATCAGTTTCTATTCTTGATTGCATTTGCTTTGATTGGTTTATCATGCAGTATTGTTGCTCAGTACTATGCATCTAAAAGTGCAGTTGGCTTTACCACAAAATTAAGACAGGCATTATTTGATCATATTCAATCATTATCCTATACAGAAATTGATACATTAACACCAGATACATTCATAACACGTTTAACTTCTGACTGTAATCAGATACAGAATGGTTTAAATCTCGCATTACGATTACTGTTAAGAAGTCCATTTATTGTATTTGGGGCAATGATTGCTTCATTCTTGATCAATGCAAAAATTGCATGGATTTTTGTTGTAACAATTGTATTGTTACTCATTGTTGTATTCTCCATCATGCTGATATCCATTCCTTTATTCAAAAAAGTTCAGAAGGCACTGGAAAAAGTTTTATCTCTGACACGAGAAAATCTTACTGGTGTTAGAGTCATTCGTGCATTCCGAAAAGAACAAGATGAAGTAAAAGAATTCAACAATGCAAATACTGCATATACAAAACAGAATGAATTTGTCGGAAAGATTTCTGCTTTAATGAATCCTTTAACATATGTCATTATTAATATCGCTACAATTCTTCTCATTCAAAAAGGTGCCATCCAGGTAAATCTTGGAAATCTGGCACAAGGTGATGTTGTTGCACTATACAACTACATGGCACAGATCGTTGTAGAACTGATTAAACTTGCATCTTTGATTATCACAATTGATAAATCAATTGCATGCGCAGAAAGAGTACAGTCTATCTTAGATGTCAATACAAGTATTTCCTACCCTGCAGAAACAAAAGAAGCATCTTCCAAAGACGCCATCACATTTGACCATGTATGCTTCCAGTATGCATCTGCTTCTGAAGAATCTCTGCATGATATCTCCTTTTCTATTAATAAAGGTCAGACTCTAGGAATTATCGGTGCAACAGGTGCAGGAAAGTCTACGATTGTAAATCTCATTCCTCGCTTCTATGACACAACACACGGAATCGTTTCCATTGATGGCATCAATGTCAAAGACTATACAAAAGAAGATCTCATCAAAAAAATTGGTGTTGTTCCACAAAAAGCAGTTCTATTCGCTGGCAGCATTCGCGATAACATGAAGATTGGCAATGAAAATGCTACAGACGAAGAAATCTGGGATGCATTACAGCTTGCACAGGCAAAAGAAGTTGTTGAAGGAAAAGACGGACAGTTAGATTATATGATTGAACAGAATGGCAGAAACCTGTCTGGCGGTCAGAAACAAAGACTTACCATTGCACGTGCATTCGTTAAAGATCCAGAAATTATTGTATTAGATGATTCCGCAAGTGCATTAGATTTCGCAACAGATGCGAAACTCAGAGCTGCTCTACAGACAATTCATAAAACAACTGTCATTGTTTCTCAAAGGACATCCTCCATCAAACATGCAGATCTGATTCTTGTATTAGATGATGGCAATTTAGTCGGTAAAGGAACACATGAAGAGCTCATGAAAAACTGTCACGTATATCAGGAAATCTACTATTCACAATTTCCTGAAGAAAAACCAGCAGATTTCAAGATGGAGGTACTCGCATGAAAATAGTTATAAAAGTTCTTCATCAGATTCAAAAGCAGAAATGGTTTGTTGCACTTTCTATCTTGCTTGCATCAGTGACCGTTGTATTGACACTGTATGCTCCAATTCTATTTGGTGATGCAATTGATTATCTCATCACTAAAGGAAATGTTGATTTCTCATCTTTAACAGAAATTCTATCAAAACTATTCTTTATGATTGTGCTCACTGGTGTACTTACATGGATCATGAATGTTATCGATAACCATGTAACATTCCATGTGGTAAAAGACATTCGTTCTTCTGCCATTGAAAGAATCCAGGTATTGCCACTCAAATATCTCGATGCACATTCTACAGGTGATATCGTATCTAGAATCATTGCAGATGCTGAACAGTTATCCGATGGGTTGCTGCTTGGCTTCACACAATTATTTACTGGTATCATTACAATCTTTGTGACACTGTACTTCATGTTTTCTAAATCTATCTGGATTACACTTCTTGTATTGGTATGTACACCTGTCAGTTTCCTTGTTGCACGTTTTATCGCAACACATTCCTATACAATGTTTAAAAAACAGTCAGAAACAAGAGGAAAAGAAACAGCACTCATTGAAGAAATGGTTGGAAATGCAAAGATTGTTAAAGCCTTTGGCTATGAAAATAATGCATCTGATGCATTCCGTACAATCAATACTGATCTATGTGAGTATTCACAAAAAGCAACATTCTATTCTTCTTTAACGAACCCATGTACACGTGCAGTCAACAATGTTATTTATGCACTTATTGCCTTAATTGGTGCATATCTCATCCTGCATGATCAGTTGACTGTTGGTGGATTGAGTATTCTATTGTCTTACGCAAATCAATACATGAAACCATTCAATGATATTTCTTCTGTTGTTACAGAATTACAGAATGCGATGGCATGTGCAGAAAGAATCTTCAGCTTTATGGAAACAGATACAGAAGTAGAAGAAACAAGCAAAACATTGCAGGAATGCAACGGATCTGTATCCATTCAAGACGTATCATTCCGTTATGATGAAGCAAAACCACTCATTGAAGATTTCAATCTAGAAGTGAAACCTGGTATGAGAATTGCATTGGTTGGCCCAACAGGATGTGGTAAAACAACGTTTATTAACTTATTGATGCGCTTCTATGATGTACGGACTGGTGCAATCTGTATTGATGGAGAAAATATTAAAGATTTAACAAGACATTCTGTACGTTCTTGTTATGGCATGGTGCTGCAGGAAACATGGCTCAAAGAAGGTACAGTTAGAGATAACCTCATCTTTGGTAAAGAAAATGCAAGTGAAGAAGAAATCATCCACGCATGTAAAGAAGCTCACAGCTGGGAATTTATTAAGAAGCTTCCAAAACAGCTAGATACATATATTACAGAAGATACACTCTCTGCTGGTCAAAAACAGCTGTTATGTATTACAAGAGTCATGCTTGCCTTGCCAGCAATGCTGATCTTAGATGAAGCAACAAGTGCAATTGATACAAGAACAGAACTACAGATTCAAAATGCATTTGATACGCTCATGAAAGGTAGAACAAGTTTCATTGTTGCCCACCGTTTATCAACAATTCGTAATGCAGATGTTATTCTTGTTATGAAAGATGGAAAAATTATTGAATCAGGCAATCATGAATCCTTAATGGAAAAGAAAGGATTCTATGAAAAGCTATACAGTTCTCAATTTGTGATTCCAGAAAAAATATAGTCGAAGAAAATTTTTCTCCGACTTTTTTTCTTATTGCAAGATATATGCATAAATTCAATAAATTCAACTAATTCTCAAAAAAAAGCCATCACATAAATGCATCATGTGATGACTAATATATCTTAAATTAATGTTGTCTGCCTTTTTTTCTACCTTTGAAGTTTGTACGATTTCCTTTTGGTGTCTTCACTTCTTTCAGGTTTTCTTTCTGTTCACTCTTTAAAGAAGTAAAGCCAAACTTTCCAAGTTTCTTTCCTAACGCAAAGTATTCCCCATGACTATAAGCAACTAAATCTGCTTTATGAAGATCCAGTCTGCCATTTTCATCTAATAAAGATTCATCAATATCTGTACTGACAACTTCAGCAATGAACATATCATGACTGCCAAGTTCTAGAATTTGTTTCACTTTACATTCAAGGCATACAGGACTCTCTTTAATACAAGGTGCTTTTACAAGTTTTGCTTCTTCTTCCGTGATATGTAATTGACCAGGAAGATCAAACTTATCTACTTTTGCCCCACTATAGATACCACAATAGTCTGTCGCTCTAACCATGGCACGATTTGTTAAACACATGACAAATTCACCACTCTTTTCAATAATGTCATGAGAATAACGATTCTTACGAATGGATACAGATACCATGACAGGATCGGAACAGATTGTTCCAGCCCAGGCAGCTGTCATCGCATTTGCTTTTCCATTTTCATCTCTACATGTAATCAATACTGCAGGTACTGGATTTAACATGTTACTTGGTTTCCAATATTGTCTACTCATATATGTATTTCCTTTTTATCTCAATTATTTTAGCATACACAATCTTATTTCCATATTATGGAAAATTGTTTCGTTCATTCCGTCTTATAATAATTAGGAATCGAGGGGAAAATATGAATAAAATAGATTTGATCAAAGAAACGCTCTCCACTGCATGGCCTGCAGTCCTAGAAAGCTTTTTTATTTCTTTGGCTGGTATGATCGATACAATGATGGTAGCTACATTAGGTACGTATGCCGTTAGCGCAGTTGGTTTAACAATACAGCCAAAATTCATAACACTTTGCTTCTTTTTTTCTATTAATGTTGCGGTCAGTGCACTTGTCGCAAGAAGAAGAGGACAAAACAATCAAAGAAATGCAAATGAAGTACTTGTGACTGCCTTTGTAATATCTTTGATTCTCTGTGTTATATTAACAACTGTGTCACTCATATTCGCAAGTGATATCATTCGTTTTGCAGGATCTGCTGCTGATACACATGATGCTGCAGTAACATATTTCTGTGTAATTCAAGGCGGCATGATCTTCAATGTCATCTCTATGGTCATTAATGCTGCACAAAGAGGAAGTGGAAATACAAAGATTGCGATGACCACAAATATCTCCTCTTCAATCGTCAATATCATCTTTAACTATCTTTTGATTGGCGGTAATTTTGGATTCCCTAAACTCGGATTATTCGGTGCAGCTTTTGCGACGGTATTAGGTACTGTTGTCGCATCCATTCTTTCTATTCGCTCTTTATTCAAGAAAGAAAGCTATGTATCCATTCCTTATATCTTAAAAGAAAAAATTCATCCTGTTTCTACAACATTATCCGCAATCACAAAACTTGGCAGTAACATGTTAGCTGAAAATATTGCAATGCGTGTTGGCTTCCTTGTAACTTCTTTATTAGCAGCACGCCTTGGTACAGATGCCTTTGCGGCACACAATGTTGGTATGAACTTCTTAACATTGGCTTTCTCGTTTGGTGATGGTATGCAGGTCGCTGCGGTTTCATTAATTGGACGCTCCCTGGGTGAGAAGAATCCTGAAAAGGCAAAAACTTATGGTAATATATGTCAGTTAATTGGATTTATGATTTCACTCATTCTAGCAGTCATCTTATTCTTCTTTGGAAGAGAACTATTTGGTTTATTCTTTACACAAGAAGACATCTTAAATGATGGTGTACTCATTTCAAGATTCATTATGGTCATTGTACTCTTCCAGATTTCTCAGATTATCTTTGGTGGATGTCTGAGAGGTGCGGGAGATGTTAAATATACACTTGTTGCTTCATTAATTTCTGTAACTTTAATTCGTTCCATTGTGACGTATGCTCTTGTATCTTTGATTCCTTTAGGTCTTGCAGGTATCTGGATTGGTGTATTATCTGACCAGTTATCTCGTTTCATTCTTCTTGGAATACGTTTTAAAAAAGGAGAATGGGTACAATATCAAATCTAAAAAAGATTGCTTCACGGCAATCTTTTCTTTTACTTCTTTTGAATATCTTCCAGGATTGCCTGACAAATCATACAATCCTTTTCTGCACGGTGCGCACCTTGAATATTGATACCTAGATACTCAGCCACTGCAGTTTGTCTATGTGAAGATAATGATGGATACACTCTTCTAGTTAATAAAAGTACATCGAGATAGTTATTACTTAAGATTTCATTCGTACATACTTTTAAATTGTCATACAGGAAGTTCAAGTCAAAATTGATATTGTATCCAACAATAACTTCATTCTTTACAAACGAATAGAAATCATGAATACATTCTGAGATATCCGGTGCATTCTTTACCATTTCATTTGTAATGCCAGTTAAACCAGTAATAAAAGCAGAAATACTTTCATTTGGATGAACAAGTGTATGATATGAATCAATCAATACATTCTGTTCATACTTTAATGCTGAAATTTCTATAATTTCATTACTTTGTGGATCTAATCCTGTTGTTTCAATATCCACAACAACATATTTATCTGGAAGGCACTTGACTGCACAACCTTTTCCAATTCTTTTCACTTTTGCCATGAAACAATTATATCAGCAAACTTCCAAGAATATGAACAGCAAATGCAATCAACCATGCCAATACACATTGCCACACAACAACACCAATCGCATACTTGCTTCCAAGTTCTCGCTTGATGGAAGCAATTGCCGCAATACATGGTGTATATAACAAACAGAATACAAGTAAACAAATCACAGAAAGTACAGATAATGAAGATGTAAAGCCAGCTGGATATAATACCTGTAAAGTAGAAACAACACTTTCCTTTGCCATCACACCAGAAATCAAAGAAGTTACAATACGCCAGTCATTCAATCCAAGCGGTGCAAAGAGAAATGCAATTCTAGAAGAAATCAATGCTAGAATACTTTGACTAGAATCCTGCACAAGATCAAAATGCAGATTAAAACTTTGTAAGAACCATACAACAACTGTTGCGATAAAGATGACAGTAAAAGCTTTTTGGATAAAGTCTTTTGCTTTTTCCCATAGCAGCTGTAAAACATTTTTTGCACTAGGTAAACGATAGTTAGGAAGTTCCATCACAAAAGGAACTGCTTCCCCCGGAAATAAATACTTCTTGAAAATAACCGCAACAAGAACACCAACCAGCATTCCCACAAAATACAACGCTGCCATCACAAGTCCTGCATAATGTGGAAAGAATGCATTAGCAAAAAATGCATAGATTGGAAGTTTCGCACTGCATGACATAAATGGTGTCAATAAGATTGTCATCTTTCTATCACGTGCAGATGGAAGGGTTCTCGTTGACATGACCGCAGGTACCGTACATCCAAAACCAATTAGCATAGGTACAATACTTCTGCCAGATAAACCAATCTTTCTTAACAGCTTATCCATAAAGAAAGCAACACGTGCAATGTATCCACTGTCTTCCATTAAAGAAAGGAAGAAGAACAACGTCACAATAATTGGAAGAAATGATAATACAGAACCAACACCCGCAAAGATACCATTGACAATCAAACTTTGCAGAGCTTCATTTACCTGCATCTGCTGCATCCATCCACTCACGTTTGCTGATAGTACATCAATACCTGCCTGCAATAAATCTTGCAAAAAAGCACCAATCACATTAAATGTTAAATAAAATACACAAAGCATAATACCAATAAAGCAAGGCAATGCCGTATATTTCCCTGTCAGAATACTGTCAATCTTTTCACTGCGAACACTTTCTTTGCTTTCTTTTGGTTTTACAACCGTTAATTCACAAACTTTTTCAATGAATGAAAAACGCATATCCGCCATCGCTGCACTACGATCTAAACCAGATTCTTTTTCCATCTGTACAACGATATGTTCAATCATTTCTTGTTCATTCTGTTCCAGTTTTAACTGTTCAATGATTAATGTATCTCCTTCAATGACTTTACTGGCAGCAAAGCGCAAAGGAATATCCGCAGCTTTAGCATGGTCTTCAATCAGATAACAGATGGAATGAATACAACGATGCACTGCACCACCTCTTTCATTCTCATCACAATAGTCTATCTGCTCCGGTCTTTCCTGGTATTTCGCAATATGGATTGCATGACGAACAAGTTCATCAACACCTTCATTTTTTGCGGCAGAAATTGGTACAACAGGAACACCTAGTAACTGTTCCATCTGGTTTACATCAATAAATCCATGATTATTTGTCACTTCATCCATCATATTTAATGCAACAACCATTGGTGTATTCATTTCCAATAGCTGCATTGTTAAATACAGATTTCTTTCAATATTTGTTGCATCAATAATATTGATGATAGCCTTTGGTTTTTCATTTAACACAAAATTACGACTTACAATTTCTTCACTACTGTAAGGAGACATCGAATAAATACCAGGTAAATCTGTTACTCTTGTATTTTCATATCCTTTGATTGCCCCATCTTTTCGATCCACAGTAACACCAGGAAAGTTCCCAACATGTTGATTGGATCCTGTCAATTGATTAAATAAGGTTGTTTTCCCACAGTTTTGATTTCCAACCAGCGCATATGTTAAGCACACATCATCTGCTAATGGATGTTCATCTTTCTTGATGTGATACTTTCCATTCTCACCAAGTCCTGGATGCGCTGTTCTTTTCATTTTTTTGCTTTTCTGTTTGCTTTTATCAACTGTTTCTATATCAGATATTTCAATTTTTTCAGCTTCAGATAAACGAAGAGATAATTCATATCCATGGATCTTGATTTCCATAGGATCTCCCATTGGAGCGAACTTTACGACTGATACGACTACACCAGGAACCATTCCCATATCCAGGAAATGTTGTCTCAATGCACCTTCACCGCCAACACTTTGAATCGTTCCACTCTGTCCAATTTTTAAATCTTTTAATGTCATCATACATTCTTACTCCATTCGTTTACTATGATATACCATCCAACAAAGTTAGTCAGTAATAACAAACTAAAATTACAAGAATTTTAAAAGATCCCACAAAGGGGATCTTATTATAAGTTTCTTATAGTCCTGCTTCGCAAAGCTTTCTAGCTGTTTCGTCCTGTACAGTAACACCCTTTGCTTCAAGTTCAGCAATCTTTTCAGCAAACTGTGGCAAGTACTTCTTATGAGCTACGAGCATTTCATCCAGCAAGTCCTGTGCACACTTACCATGCTTTACAAGTGGGTTGATCTGGAATGCTTCTAAAGCCTTGTTATAGTTACCAGTTAAAGCAGCTTCAATGATTGTTTCTTCCATAGCCTTCATTAACTGAACCATACCTCTAACTGCTGGTTCAAAATGGCCGAATGCAAGAGGTTCTGCACCGTGTCTAGTAATTCTTGCGGATACTTCGACGATTGCATCATCTTCAATATCAGGTAATGCACCCTTGTTTTCACAAGATACAACCATTACCTTACCAGAGTTATTGTAAATAGCATTGATAGTTTCACATGCTGCATCACTGTAGTATTTACCACCACGTTTTCCAAGAAGTTCTGGCATTTCATGTAAAGCTGGATCCTTGTAGAGTTCAAATAACTGACGTTCAACTTCCTTAACACTTTCAGCTCTTGTTTCATGTTTAGCAAAATCTTCTAATTCCTTCTTCATCATTTCTTCTGTTAAATAGTAGTAACGATGATATCCACATGGCAGGCAATCCATAGCAAGCAACTGATCTAATAAGAACTTTTCGTTTTGAATATTCTGCATGTTGCTCTTATCATCTTCCATCATCTTATAAGCAATTTCATGTGTCAGATTTTCACCTGTCTTTGCATCGAATACTTTATGGAAGTGGAAATGGTTCAATCCAGCAAATTCAAAGTTCAATTCATCTTCTGCTTTACCAAGCATCTTTGGTTCCTGCATCATGATATTTACTGGAACATTACATAGACCAATACATCTCTTCCATCCACACTGACGGATAACTGTTTCTGTAATCATACCAGATGGGTTTGTGAAGTTAATGAGCCATGCATTTGGACATAGTTCCTTCATGTCTTCAACAATTGCCTTGATCACTGGAGCTGTTCTCAACAGCTTAAACATACCACCAGCACCGTTTGTTTCCTGGCCTAAGAAGCCATGAGATAGTGGAATTCTTTCATCCTTGATACGTGCATTTAATAAACCAACACGGAACTGTGTTGTTACAAAGTCAGCATCCTTTAATGCTTCTCTTCTATCAAGAGTTAAATGTACCTTTACATCATATCCAGATGCATCCCACATTCTTTGTGCCAATGCTCCTACGATTTCAAGTTTTTCTTTTCCATCTTCAATATCAACCAGCCAGATTTCACGAATTGGAAGCGTATCATAACGCTTGATAAATCCCTGCATTAATTCTGGTGTGTAAGATGATCCACCACCAATTGTAACGATTTTTACACCTTTTGTTTCACTCATTTTAGTTTTCTCCTTTAACTGTTTACAGAATAACACAGATAAAAAAAATGAAAATACATTGCCCACAAAGTGGCAGTTTGTTCCGAAACTTTTCTACATTTTTACAATTTATTTCGGAATTTTATTCCAACTTTGCTATAATAGATGCATGACATTACAAGAACAATTAAAAGAAAAAGATAACTTTACAGAAAACGAAAAAATTATCGCAGATTATATCCTTTCACATAAAGATGATGTACTACAAATGTCCATTCAATCTCTTGCATTAAAAACATTCACTTCAACAAGTGCAATCATGAGATTATGTACAAGATTAAATCTCTCTGGATTCAAAGATTTCAAGTTCCGTTTTTCACAAGAACTTCTCCGCGCAAATACAGACTATAATGACGTAGATCCAAACTTTCCATTTTCTAAAAATGACAGTATTCCAGAAATCTCTCAACAGTTAAAGAAGCTAACGATTCAGACACTTCAGGAAACACAGAAAATGCTTTCTACACAAGACATGAAGAAAGCATGTATTATGATGAAAAATGCAAAACACGTTGCATTGTTTGGGGTTGGTGATGCGTATCTGGCAGGTTTAGCATTCCAGGCAAGTATGACACGTACTGGAACAAATTATATTGTTACTCCTGTTTATGGTGAACAAGGACATTTAGCTAAAACATTACATCCAGATGATTGTGCATTATTGCTTTCCTATTCTGGTTCTACTCAAAGTACAATTGATAATGCAAAATCATTAAAAAAGAGAAAAATACCTACAATCTGCATTACCGCAAATGCAAGCAGTGAACTCGCTAAAATATGTGATATTTCATTATTTCTACCCGCAAAAGAAGATAAAGGACATCGAATTGCGGCATTCTTCTCACGTGCAAGTATGGAATACTATTTAAATGTTATGTATTCTTATTTATACGTATTAGACTATGATAAACATATAAAAGAAACGATTGACTGATCGTTCCTTTTTTTATTTCCATTCAATTTGTTTTAATTGTGCAACAATCTTTCGATCAGCTTCCAGCCAATCTAAAGTATCAAGTGTTTGTTTTGTAATCCACGTGCCAGCTTCTGCTTCTTTCATAATCATATGCCCCTCTACAATCGAACACCAGTAGCCAGACATCACTAAGTGAAAGGATGAATATGTGTGCTCAATCATACATAGTTTTTCTTCAACACATACTTCCGTATCGAACTCTTCAAGAATTTCTCTCTTTAAAGCTTCTTGTTCACTTTCACCACTTTCAATTTTTCCGCCAGGAAATTCCCATCCATCTTTCATTTCACCATAGCCACGCTGCGAAGCATAGATTCTATGATTTTCATCATATATTAAAGCACATACAACATGTATTGTTTTCATCATCAGTTCATCCTTGTAAGACCAAAATCATACTGCAGATAGTCTGGAAGTACTTCTTCCATTTCAATATCAAATAAGTATGTCTGATTCTTTTCCTGCTTTCTAGGATTTGTCAGTTTTCCCTTTCCAACATATGTAAATGGTAATACCATTCCATTTTCTGAAGTTACTTTTCTTACAAATACATAAGCAAATTCACTATCTCTTAGACTTTCATATTCTTTTTGAGAAACATGATTCATACTTTCCCATTGAAAAACAGACGGTGAAAGAAACTTATCCATATAATTCTTTCTCTCTTCTACACTTGCATCTTTCTTTAAAGAAGCAAATATCACAACTGTCTTACCGTAAATATATGTACCTTTCTGATTAGACTTTGGATCTTTCAATAATTTTCTTTGTACCTGATCCATACGATAGTTATTGAATGTAATGAATGGTTCATTGACCTGATACTGTTCCGCTTCATACTTTGTTAAGCCATAGGCAATTAAATCATTCACATGTTCTTTCAATTCAGGATCGAATGCAACATTCAATGAACAATATCCATCTTCATCTTTGTTCAACGCACCTTCTTTGATCATAAATTTTATGACATGCTCAAAGACTTCTAAATCACATGAAAGTATATTCTGCATCTCTTTTACATGCATTTTCTTTTCCATTAACAGTGATACAATCTGATATTCATATGGACGAACAAGTGGCAATAGATGTGATAAATATTGTAAGAATGTAATCTGTTCATCTGAAAATACTGGAAGATTACTTTCCTGCATTTCTTTCAAGAAAAGATAATAACAATTCGCTTTCTTGCCATCATATTTTATATTCATGAATTTCATAATATCTGGAGCACAGTCATTATTTAAATAGTCCATGTGTGTTGGATAAAACTCACAGTTAATATGTGTTTTAAAATTGAGATAATCCTGTTTCAAATACTGTTTACTGTTGAAATTCTCATTTTCAAGATACGTAATAATTTCATTTTGACTCTCATGGTCCAATTCAATTCTGACACCATACTGATACAAATCCAGACAAGAAAAATTATCTTTGACCATATCCATCATGAGACGTTTCTCTAATACGAGATTTTTCGATAAGCTGCCAAGTGCTAAAGCAATCTGCACACTTCTCTTATAGCTGTTTCCAATGAAGTCCAATACCGTCACAAATGATTTATTTGCATACTTACGTAAACCTCTGCCTAACTGTTGAATAAATACAGTGGAAGATTCCGTTGGACGTAAGAAAAGCACCATATTCACACCAGGAATATCCACACCTTCATTCAAAATATCTACAGAACATAAGATTTCTAGTTCTTTATCATCACTTTGTAAATCATCATATGCACGCATTCTTTCACCAACACTGTTGTTTCCCGTTAAATACGTTGCGTGATATCCTTGTTGTTGAAAAGCTTCAGCCATCATCCTTGCATGTGTTTGATTTCTACAGAAAACAAGTGCTTTTAACTTTCCATCTATTCTATGCTTTTCAATCTCATCACAAATAAACTTGCAATGCGGTGTATCAACAATCTGCGCAAGCATTTGATGTTCCTGTTTTTTTGATAGATCATAA
Source organism: Bulleidia sp. HCP3S3_C9 (assembly GCF_052064035.1). Classification (NCBI taxonomy): domain Bacteria; kingdom Bacillati; phylum Bacillota; class Erysipelotrichia; order Erysipelotrichales; family Erysipelotrichaceae; genus Bulleidia; species Bulleidia sp. HCP3S3_C9. The sequence goes on from NZ_JBQHWJ010000039.1 coordinate 18,309, forward strand.
TCTACTAAAGTATCTCGGATGCCATAATAATGAAATGGTACAACAAGATCATTGATAATTGCATCTCGCAGTCTTAACTCATATGGCACATTCTGATCAAACAACGAAAACACATCCTGGTTATCAAGTCTTTCTGGCGTCGCAGTCAAACCAAGCATAAATTCCGGTTCAAAGTATGAAATGATTTTTTGATAGCTTTCAGCTACGGCATGATGACATTCATCAATTACAATATAATCAAATGTATCCTTAGAAAACAGTTCCAGATTATTTGACATCGTAATATTTGTCGCAAATACAAAATCTGCATTGATTTCTTTACTGCCTCCTGTATACATGCCATATGTCTTTTGATTTCCAAATACTTTTTGAAATGTTTCTCTCGCTTTAGATAGAATCGAACTCTCATGTACGATATACAACAATCTATCAGGATTAAAATTTAAAGCATCAAAAGCAGAAAGATACGTCTTTCCGCTTCCCGCACTACAGACAGTCATTGCACGGTGCACACCCATCGCACGATAGCGATTCAGTTCTTTCAGTGCATTCTTCTGCATATAGTTTGGTTTGATTTCACTTTGTATGACATCATAATCCATATCCCATCTTTCAATGGCATAATTTAATTTTCTAGCATATTTCTGAATTCCATCACTTGTTAATACATTTGTTTTATCCCAAAGATAATTAAATTCATGCACCACTTCCTGATACAAGCAGCCATGTATTGTATCTTTCATTAACAGATCCCATTCGATATTTTTCAATAACGCAAAACGTGTAATATTCGAAGATCCAACAATGATATCTACATCCTCACCATATGTAAAAACATATCCTTTAGAATGAAATCCTTTTGTTTCATATGCTTCGCTCATAAAGCATGCATCATCTAAATGGCATTCAAAATTATCATAGGTATTTGCCAGATTTAAAAAAAGCTGTAGAGATTCAATATCTGTAAAATTCTGATATGTTGAAGTAATCAGTTTCCCTTTACACCCTCTTTGGATTGCAGATTCCAATTCCTTATATAACAAAACAAGGCCTGCTTTTTTAATAAAACTCACGGAAAAAACAAACGAATCACATCGCTTCAAATTATCTTTGATTTGATTCAAAAATGTTATTTCTGAAGTATTTGTCAAAAAAGAATTCATAAATTTATTTTAGCAGCATTTTACTTCCACGACCAGATCATAAAAAAGCAGGAACACGTATCATTCCTGCTCATCTGATTCACCACTCTTCTTCGTCTACTTCATTTTCGCATTTGATTTTTTCTCTTTCATATGTTTTTGGATCATATGAAATATCTTTTCTTCTACAGTATTCTTCACTTGTTTCTAAACGATTCACTTCTGGATCATATACATAAGCATGGGTTGATAGTACAGACGTTTCATTATCACAATATTTTGTATTGCATCTCGCAATTGTTTTATCAATTTCTTCATAATCTTTTCTAGAAGATAAAGAATATGCTATCAATTCATGAATCGACGCTGGAATCAAAATAAAACCCTCTGGAAAGATTTCCAACAGTTCAGGGATCGTTTCTGGATAGAACAATACTGCAGCACCATTTAAGAATTGATCATTTGTTACCATCACAACTTTTGGATGATTCTCTTCAGAAGGAAAGTAATCATCACGAATTCTTGCGGGATAGTTCTTTTTACAGCTATTCATAGCATCTTTTTCAAACTGTTCTAAAGATACACCAAACTTCTTTATCATTTCATTTGTAACAACAGCACTATTCAACTGCCCATTGTGATTCGATATTTCAATCTGATATGTCAAAATCAGATCACACATTCTTTGATGTGGATAGTTCTGTAACGTACAACCATCATTTTTATGATGTCTCACACGCATAAACAATTTATCTTTCATAATATTATAGTTTGTTAACCAATCCGGCACTTGCATATGCGTATTTTCAACGATGACATCTTTGATCATTTCAACAATCGAAGCAATTGTTTCACCCTGCTGGTATTTTCTGTAACAGTCACCTAAATTCACACGCACCATTGTGGGAACATGTTCCAGTTTCACACCAATACTTTCGTATGTTTCTCCCACTTTTTCCACGTGATCAATACGAATGGTTCCTCTTCTGAATTCCACAGGCAATACATACTTCAATCTTTCCTTCACGGTTTCTTTAAACAGTTCATAACTTTTCATATCTACCTCCTAGAGTCATGTCTCTCTAAAAGTAATATTCACAACTTTTTTCATAATTCCCTAAAAAAAGTTAAGATTTCAATAAAAAGATATGCATTAAAATGAAAACACAGGAGGAATTATCTATGCATACATATCTATGGATCATTCAACAGGCAATTCTTTTCTTTCCATTACTAGCATTCTTCATCACAATTCCATACATGTTATATAACTATCACAAGTATGGAAGTATCATCGCTATCAGAACATTATTGATATATTCATTTGTATTGTATTTACTGTGTGCTTTCTTTCTTGTCATTCTTCCTTTACCAGAGAAAAGCAAAGTCGCAATGATGACTTCAAGTAGAGTACAACTCATTCCATTTACATTTATCAAAGACATCATCAAAGAAGCAAAACATCTTCATGGTATTTCTATCATTCTTCACAATAAAGCTATCTATCAGTTTCTGTTCAATATTCTAATGCTGATACCATTCGGCATGTTTCTACACTATTATTTTGCATGTAATCTAAAAAGAACAATTCTCTTTTCGTTTCTATTATCATTGTTTTTTGAAATTACACAGCTCACTGGAATCTTCTTCATTTATCCAAGAGGCTATCGATTATTTGATGTAGATGACCTGCTGGCAAATACACTTGGCGGTTTCCTTGGCTATGCTTGTGTAATTCCTTTGAAAAATGTATTACCTTCAAAAAATACAATGGATGAAATGAGTTTTACAAAAGGAAAGAAAATAACACTTTCCAAATGGATGACTTCTGTTATTTTAGATTCTTTCTGCTGTATTTTCATTACAGGATTTACATCCATTGTATTATCAATCATTCATGTCAATATACATATCATCTTGATCTATTTTGTCGTATATGCGCTATGGAATTGCATTCGAAATGGAAAAACATTTGGCAAGAAATTTACACATATGCAGATTGTAGATGCATCTAGCAAAGATGCAAAGTGGTATCAATTCTTGATTCGCTATGGTGCATTTTATCTATATTTCTATATTCCAGATGTATTACGTTTTCTTTTTCATAACTGACCACCTGATTCAAAAAAGTTCAGAAATCTCTTTAGTGTCCGCTTTTTAGTACAATAAAATCATATTGCTGGATATACACTTTAACTGCGAGGTAAAAGTAT
>NZ_JBQHWJ010000040.1:0-21553 GCF_052064035.1 Bulleidia sp. HCP3S3_C9
ATTCCACAATAAAAACAGCACTGAATTTACCTGTCAGCACTGTTTCTGCACAACTAATTTCAACTTTAATTTTTTTCTTTTGAAAGTGGAATTTAACTTTTCAGTTCAGCGAAATCCAGTGATAAATGTGTAAAAACTTACAATTTCAAATATTGTGGTAGAATAGACAGGAGGAGATAAAGAAGTATTATGAGTGAAAAAAACTGTAAAGGAAAAACACCAGAAGATTATGGATTTCATATGCCTGAAAAGAAGAATTCTTTTAAGATTGATTTGAATGAAAAGTCTTCTGTGAAGAAAATCATTGGCGTAGTCAGTGGAAAAGGTGGCGTAGGTAAATCTTTCGTCACAAGTATGCTTGCTTGTGAAATGGCAAGAAGAGGATACCGTGTAGGTGTATTGGATGGCGATATTACTGGTCCATCCCAGACAAAGGCATTCGGTATTCATGATAAGGCAATGGGCGATGGGAAATACATTTATCCATATATTACAAAGAATGGAATTCAGGTCATTTCTACAAACATGATTCTAGATTCTGATGAAACGCCAGTTATCTGGAGAGGACCAATGGTTGCGAATATCTTGAAGCAGTTCTATACAGATGTTGTATGGGACAACGTTGACTATATGTTTGTAGATATGCCTCCTGGAACAAGTGATGTTCCTCTAACTGCGTTCCAGTCATTCCCATTAGATGGGATCGTTGTGGTAACAAGCCCACAGGAACTTGTTTCTATGGTTGTTGAAAAGGCAATCAATATGGCACAGTCTATGGATATTAAAGTACTTGGCTTGATTGAAAATATGAGCTATGTGGAATGTCCAAACTGTAATGAAAAGATTGAAATCTTTGGAAAGTCTCATATCAATGAAGTCAGTGAGAAGTATGGCTTGCCAGTTCTTGCAAAGATTCCAATGAGACAGAAGGTTGCTGAAAGTGCAGATGAAGGAACAATGGAAGATCTTGAAATTCCTGAAATCAAAGATGCAGTATCCTTTATTGAAGGAAAATAATTCAGTTTATCATTGGAAAAAATTCACAATGAATTCACATCCATTGCTTACGATAATGTGGTAGAGGTTACGCTTATGACAAGAATATTGATTACAGATGATGAAGACAAGATTCGCTCATTGATTGCGAAATATGCACATCATGAAGGATTTGAAACAGATGAAGCCGCAAATGGAATGGAAGCGGTAGAAAAGTGTGAAAACAATTCATATGATTTAGTTATTATGGATATCATGATGCCTGAATTAGATGGTTTTTCTGCGGTCAAAGAAATCAAAAAAACATGTCCTGACATGCCTTTCATCATGTTGAGTGCCTTAGGGGAAGAGTATGATAAGATTCATGGATTTGATCTAGGTATTGATGACTATGTTGTCAAGCCATTTTCTACAAAGGAATTGATGATGCGTATCCAGGCAATCTTAAAGCGTACTGCTCCAAAAGTAGATATGAGTGATCGATATGTGATTGATACAATGGTGATTGATAATTCCGCTAGAACAGTAACAATTGACAAGGAGCGTGTGCAGCTGTCACCAAAAGAATATGATTTATTATTGTATTTAGTAAAGAATCGTGGCATTGCCTTAACACGTGAGCAGTTATTGAGTAATGTGTGGGGCTATGATTTCTTTGGTGATGATCGTACATTAGATACACATATTAAGCTGCTGCGTAGAAATCTTGGTGAATATGCCAGGTATATCGTTACATTGAGAGGCGTAGGGTACCGTTTTGAAAAAGCTGACTAGTTTAAAATGGGAAATCGGTAAATATCTGATCATCTTCTGTATTCTAACCGCATCTATTGTATTCTTGTTTCAGATTGTCTTACTGCAGCCAATGTATGAAGCAAATAAAATTAAAAGTATTGAGACCGTTGGCTCGTTTGTAGAAAAGTTCATTGAAGATGAAAGACTAGATGAATTCGTTGATTACATGCAGTCACAGTCTGATACATGTATTATGGTGTATCAGTCTTCTTCCAGTGGAGGTATGCAGGGATCGATTGGAAATCGTGGATGTATGATTTCTTCGATTACAAATTCTGAAAGAGCAAAGTTTGTCACAAAAGCAATTGGAAGCAAAAATCATTCTTATCTTGCGCGTGTGACGAATAATTCCAGCGATTTTGGTGTTGATGGTGATCAGGGAGATAACTTTGATACAATTGTGTATACAAAGATTGTCAATGCGGCAGATTACAGCTCCATTATTATGGTTTCTGGTAATATAACACCACTCAATGCAACAACAGAAACACTAGCTTCCCAAATGCGCTATATTGCGTTATTTATGATCGTTGCGGTGGCAATTTTGACGGTATTAATGTATCGACATATCGCAAAACCAATCATTGGTATTACATCCAATGCCAAACAGCTCCCACAGGGAAAGTATACAATTGATCCAAAAACAAACCGCTATAAAGAAGCGGCGGATCTGAACAATACACTTGTACAGGCAGCAAATGATATTCAAAAGGCAGACAAGGCAAAAAGAGATCTGATATCCAATGTCTCTCATGATCTAAGAACACCATTAACAATGATTGGCGGATATGGTGAAATGATGATTGATCTTCCAGAAGAAAAAACAGATGAAAATATTCAAGTCATTGTTGATGAAACGAAGCGATTGAATGCTTTGGTCAATGACTTGCTGGATATGTCTCGTTTACAGGATGGAAGGATCGTTCTGCATAAGGAAGTATTTGATATTTCAGCATTATTAAAAACACAGCTGCAGAAATATGATGTGTATCGTATGCAGGAAGGCTATACGATCGAAAGTGAACTGCTGGATACGATCTACGTCAATGCGGATAAGAAACGTATTGAACAGGTCATCAATAACTTTTTGAACAATGCGGTCAATTACGGTGGTGAAGCAAAACATATCATCGTAAGAGAAATCAAAAAAGAGAATGTTGTGCGTATTGAAGTGCAGGATTTTGGTGAAGGTATTGATCCAGAAGATCTGGATAATATCTGGGATCGTTACTATAAGGTTGATAAGGAACATGTCCGTGTAGCTAATGGCTCTGGCATTGGCTTGAATATTGTTAAGCAATTGCTGGAGCTGCATGGTGTACCGTATGGTGTGAAATCCTCGAAAGGAAAAGGATCAACATTCTATTTTGAAATGCCAATTGAAAAGGGGAATCAGTGATGATTCTCCTTTATGACTTTCTTGAATAAATTGTCATAGCTGTAGCGATGATCATTTTTCGTAATCAATAAATATGCATTTGCTTTTCTTCCATCTCTAGAACATCTTCCAACACGATGAATTAATTGTTCTTCTGTATCAGAAATATCATAGAGAATGACAGTATCTACACTTGGGATATCAATACCTCGACTTGCGACATCCGTTGCACATAGAATCTGTAAATCATGGTTTCGAAAGCTTTCCATGATTTTTTTTCTTGTCTGATAGTTCATATCTGAGTGAATCGTATCACACGAGTAATTTCTTTTCTTTAGCAGTTCAGTTAAGAAATCGCATGTTTTTCTTTTGTTGCAGAAAAGAATACATTGATTCTTTTCCTTGTTTGATAAACGTGTCAGTACATCAATCTTGGATGTTTCTTTTGTCTGTAGAAGATGTACAGTAATATCCTGTTTCTTCTCTGTTTCTTCTTTGATTGTAGTAAGAAATGGATTGCGCAGTATTGTTTTGGCAAGTGCTTTTGTTTCGTCTGTTTCGGTAGCTGAAAACAGCATTGTCTGATGCTCTTTGAGATAGTTGAGACAATCAAGAAGATCTTCTTCAAATCCCATCGACAGCATCATGTCCGCTTCATCAACAACGACCATATCACACATCTTTGTCTTTAATGTATGACGTCTTAGATGATCTTTGATGCGGCTTGGAGTACCAACTACAATATCTGCGCCATTTCGTGATGCCTGGATCTGTTTCTGGATATCATAGCCGCCAGTCAGTAAACTTGTACGAATGCCTTCTCGATTCTTCAAGAGATCTCGAATGACATGTGTAATCTGTATGGATAGTTCTCGTGTAGGTGCGAATATAATACAGCGAGGAAAATGCTTTCCTTTACCTTGCAGTTCAATCTGTTCTAAGACAGGCAATACATAAGCGTATGTCTTTCCGCTGCCAGTTGGAGCTAATGCGCAGATATCTTCGTGATTGATGGCATGTGGAATCACCTGCTGCTGAATATCTGTGAACTTTTCAATGTTTAATGCATCTGTTGTTTCTTTTCTTAATGTAATCATGTATAAGAAAATAGCATTTCTTTTCTCATTTGTACAGTTTTGTGTTAACATTTTACGCAAGGAAAGAGAGTGAAATTATGGCAACATATGAATTTAAACCACAGGGCGTCTGCAGTAAGAAAATGACGTTTGAAATTGAAGGAGATACAATCCAGTCTCTCGTTGTAGAAGGTGGATGCAACGGTAACCTGAAGGGAATCGGTGCTTTAGTTAAAGGCAGAAAGATCCAGGAAGTGATTGATGTATTAGATGGCATTCATTGTGGATTCAAGAACACATCCTGCCCGGATCAGATTGCACAGGCATTAAAACAATACAATCAGTAATTGAAGCGTTTAAATAACGCTTCTTTCTTTATGTCTTTATTTTTTGTATAATTTTGTACGTGATTGGAGTGAATATGACAGTATTTCAAAAAAATCAAAAGTTAAACATTGAATCAGCAGACGGTATCTGGCTGGATTATAAGGACCATCATTGGATCTTCTTTCTAAAAGATCGTGTATGGGACAAAGAAGAATTGCAGAGAGTGAACAAGAGTGATATCCATATTTCTTTTATACAGAAAGGAATTGTAGATGCATTCCTGCTTGAGATCTATGACTGCCTGGAAACAAGTGATATCCCATTCTGCATTAAAGATGGAGATGATACATTGCTTGCTTCTTTAAAAGATGCGCAGGACTACACATTTGAAGTTGTAATCCTGGATGAAGCAAATGTTGTACTGGCAAGTAGAGAAGTGCTTTTACCACATCAGGATAGTGTGATTTTGAAGCAAAGACTTCTTAAAAGATTATCTGAAGACTTTGATGGAGATGCATTTGATAAAGCATATGCATCTTTGGTAAACAAATTTGAACCATATGAACTGGAACAGTTTACAGTCTTCACAAATGAGAAACAGAGGTAAGTATGGCAGTCATAGTTATCAGTACAATTGTAATTGTTTTAGACCTTGTTTCTAAATATATCATTGAAAGTCAAACGGCATTGCAGAATGTAGAAATCATTCCTGGTTTTTTCTCTTTGACATTTGCAAAAAATACAGGTATGGCATGGTCACTGTTAAGTGGCAAGCAGGCATTTTTATCGATTGTTTCTGCGGCTGCAATCGGTGTCATGATTTATTATGTTTTGAAAAAAAACTGTTCAAAGCTAATGAAAATTGCGCTTGCCTTAATGATTGGCGGGGCAGCAGGAAATCTGTTTGACCGCTTATTTTTAGGCTATGTCAGAGACTTTTTAGATTTTATTATTTTTGGATATGACTTTCCAATCTTTAATATTGCAGACAGTGCATTAACGATTGGTGTCATTCTACTATTTATCGTATCAATGAAGGAAGAAAAGAAAAACGTATGAGCTATACAGAATGGATCGTAGAAGAAAGTGGAGCACGCTTAGATAAGTATCTCAGTGAAGTGAGTGAATTATCTCGCACACGTGTACAGGATCTTGCAAAGGAAAAGAAGATCTATGTCAATGGAAAGGCTGAAAAATCATCCTATAAGGTACAGTGTGGAGATACTATCAGCTGTGATGTTCCTGAAAATGAAGAATTGAATGTACAGGCAGAAGACATTCCATTAGATATCCTGTATGAAGATGATGATATTATCGTGATTAACAAGCCAAAGGGAATGGTTGTTCATCCAGCACCAGGAAATTATTCTGGTACGTTAGTGAATGCATTGTTGTATCACTGTAAAGATCTTTCTGGAATTAATGGTGTGATTCGTCCTGGTATCGTGCATCGTATTGATAAAGATACAACGGGATGTATTGTTGCCTGTAAGAATGATCTTGCGCATAATGCAATCGCAAAACAGCTGGAAACAAAACAATGCCATCGAGAATATATTGCGTTGGTAGATGGCAATATTGCCAATGAAGCTGGTGTGATCGATGCCCCAATTGGAAGAGACCGTAGAGACCGTCAAAAGATGACAGTAACACCAACAAATTCTAAGGATGCTAGAACACACTTTAAAGTGAAGGAAAGATTTCAGCACTATACATTAATGGATTGTTCTTTAGAGACTGGCAGAACACACCAGATTCGTGTTCATATGAAATATATCAATCATCCAGTCACAGGAGATGAAAAGTATGGCAGAAAGTGTGCAATGATGGATACACAGGGACAGTGTCTGCATGCATACCAATTGACTCTTGTACATCCTTCAACACATCAAAAGATGACATTTACTGCACCACTTCCAGATTACTTTGAAACATTATTAGAAAAGCTAAGAAGAGAGGATATCTAATGGAAAAAAGAGTCGACAACGTTCTTACATGGGATGAGTATTTCATGGGACTTGCCCATCTTTCTGCATTGCGCTCCAAAGATCCGAATACTCAGGTTGGTGCGGCAATTGTTGATGAAAATCATAGAGTTGTATCTGTAGGCTATAATGGATTTCCTACGGGTGTCAGTGATGATGAATTTCCTTGGAGCAGAGAAGGGGATGTATTAACTTCCAAGTATGCCTTTGTGGTTCATGCAGAGTTGAATGCAATCTTGAATTCTCAAAGAAGTGTGAGAGGCTGTACAATCTATGTTTCTTTATTTCCATGTAACGAATGTGCGAAAGCAATCATTCAATCTGGAATTAAAAAGATTGTTTATGAATCTGATAAGTACAATGGTGTGGATACAAACATTGCTTCCAAGCGTATGCTAAAAGCAGCAGGCGTTGAACTTGTTCGCATCAGCAATACCATTTCCATTCAGGTAGAAAAGAAAATCAACGAGGAATCGTCTACAAACGAATGAATGAATATTTATGCTATAGTATAAATGGTTAGTAATAACTAACCACGGAGATAGCATATGTCAATCATACTTGCCTGTGTCCTTATAATTGGATTCATAATAATTTAAAGGAAACATCGCCTCTTTAGAGGCGGTTTGACTATGTTTCCACACCTTCCTTTCTACAACTTTATGTATAATAAAAAATGCTATATTTTAGCATAAATATGCGGTTTTTTAACATTTTATGGTATAATATATATACCATACGAAATGACCGAGATTGTTAAGACAATGAAATTGCATATTCACGTGCAGGATAGCGATATTCGTTCTGTTGAACATTTAACAGAGCAGTATCGTCTTGCATGTAATTTTGTGTCTCAATACATTTTTGACCATAACTTTCCCATGAGCTCTGTTACTCTAAGCAACAAGCTGTATCAGACGATACGTTCTGACTTTGGATTGAAGTCACAGTTGACACAATCCGCTATCCGAACTGTAACTGCTCGCTATGATTCGATTAGAACACAAATGAAGAGAAAACCTTACAAGTTCAAGGATATCTTCACCAGCAAGTGGTACCGTGTCTATCGCACATTAGACTGGTTACAGAAACCTGTTCTTTTCTCAAGGCCACAGGCTGATCTGGTCAGGAACAGAGACTACAGCTTTGTAACAGACAAGAAATCAGATACAACATATCTTTCTTTGAATACCTTAGATGGACGTATTAAGGCTACTTTTGATGTGCCTCCATGTTTTAAAGATTACTTTGATGGTACATGGTCTTTTGGTACAGGTAAGATTGTCTCTTTAAAGAATGAGTGGTACTTTCACATCCCTATGACAAAGAAAGATGATGTTGTATTTGATAAAGAGTCCATCAAACATGTTGTTGGTATTGACAGAGGCTTATGTTATCTGATGACAACCTATGACGAGAAAGATGAAGCTTCCTTCTACTCTGGCGAAGCTGTTCGTAAAAAGAGAGAATCCTTCAACAAAGTCAGAGCTGAATTACAGTCGAAAGGTACAAAATCCGCAAAACGTGCATTGAAACGATTATCTGGACGAGAGAACCGTTGGATGAGCAATGTGAATCATTGCTTGTCAAAGACACTCGTAGATAAATACGGAAGCAATACACTTTTTGTGATGGAAGACCTTTCAGATGTCAGCTTTGATGAAAACCTTGAAAGACGCTCTGACCAACAGCGTAATGAACTGCGTTCCTGGTCTTTCTACCAGTTAGAACAGTATCTTACGTATAAAGCAGAAGCTATTGGCTCACAGATATTAAAGATATCACCAGAGTACACATCACAAAGATGTCCTAAGTGTGGAAGAATCCATAAAGCTAACAGAGATCACGATAAACATCTGTATACCTGTGACTTTTGTGGCTATCAGGCTAACGATGATCAGGTAGGTGCCATGAACATTCAGCTGTTAGGAACATTATGGATATCCGGCAATGAAAATCCAAAGTTTAAGCTTTCTGAGCAAGAAAAACCATTAGCACTAACAAATTAACAGATTCCAATACGGGTGCCCGTCAATCACCCGACGATGTAGCCACAATCCTCTGTACCGAGGGAGACTAAATGTCTAATATGGGAGCACTATATAATATAGTGACGCTAGGACCATATGAGTGAGTTACAAGCTTCGTCCCTTTAGGGGCGGAGTAATTGACTCAATTACGAACATTCATAAAAAAGCGGGCTAGAAAGCAATAGGAGAAGCAATTCTCCTTTTTGTTTAAAGTAACAGGTATAATTTTATGTAGAATAAGAGAAAGGTTTTAGAAATGATTTTATATTTCAGTGCGACAGGGAACAGTAAATATATTGCGGAAACAATTGCAAAGAGCATGAATGATGAATGCATGTCCATTGTTTCATGTATCAGGGAGAATCGCTACTGCTTTGAAAATGAAAAAGTGCTAGGTATCGTATCACCAACGTATTTTTGGAGACTACCTAGAATCGTTGCGATGTTTCTAGAAAATATCCAGATGATAAACTGTGCATATACATTTTGTGTGTTCAGTTATGGTACAACTACTGGTTCCGTTACTCATTTCACAAAGAAACTGATGCAAAAAAACAATCATATGTTTGATGCTTACTATAGTGTAATGATGCCGGATACCTTGACACCAATGTTTGATCTGACAAATCAAAAGAAAGTTGATGCAAAACTTTCTGAAGGTGAGAATCGGCTGCAGCATATCATCACAAAAATACAGACAAAAACAAATGGAGATTTTGTGAAAGGAAAACTGCCAGTATGCATCTGTGTACTGCCATCTTTTTACATGTACCATACAGAAAGAAAGACAAAACATTTATCTGTTAACAAGGATGTTTGTATTGGGTGTGGTTTATGTGCTAAAAAATGTCCAGTACAGGCGATTGACATGAAAGATGGCTATCCGGTTTGGATAGAAAACGAATGTGAAATGTGTCTTGGGTGTCTGCATCGCTGTCCTATGTTTGCGATACAGTATGGAAATGGTAAAACAAACAAACACGGACAATACAGAAATCCAAATACTACAATATAAAAAACCGATGATTTTTTTATCGGTTTTGCATTGCCTGTTTGATTCTTGTTACTGCTTTTTCTAATTCTTCATCGCTTGCCGCAAATGAGAAACGAACGTGATTTGTATCACCTGGTGAAAATGCTTTTCCACTGACAGAAGCAACATGAGCCTTTTCTAGTAAGAAGTCAGCAATGGCATCACTGTCTTTAAAACCATCAAATTTTACCCATGCATAGAAGGCACCATCTGGATTAGAAGCTTCCACACCATCAATCGCATTCAATCCGGAAATAAAGAAATCTCTGCGTCTTTGATAAGCCTGACGCATTCTTTCAATATCGTCATAACTGTTTAATGCGACAACACCACCATATTGAATAAACTGATTCACACATGTAATAGAATGTGAATATACTTTGTTCATATAGCCAATATTTTCTTTGGAAGCTGTAATATATCCCATTCTCCATCCTGTCATTGCATAGCCTTTGGAAAATCCAAAGACAGAAATCACATAGTCCTGAATGTTCTTTCTTGTGGCTAAGGATGTATGCTTGTGATCATAGATAATATGTTCATACATTTCATCCACAAGAACATGGATCTTTGTTTCTAGAATGTATGCTTCCAAGGCATCTAGTTCTTCTTTTGTTAGATCATGTCCTGTTGGGTTGGATGGGGAACAGACGATGACAAGCTTTGTGTGATCTGTTGTGACTGATAACAGTTTTTCTTTTGTCAGTGTAAAGTTGTCTTTTTCACTGAGTTCTAGAAATACAGGTGTTGCACCACTCAGCGTAATCATAGATTCATACGAAACCCATGCTGGAGCAACAATAATCACTTCATCTTCTGGATTTAACAATGCCTGCATGCAAAGAAATAATGAATACTTTCCACCAGGCGTAAGAATCAGTTGAGATGGATCAATTGTAATCTTGTTTTCACGCTGCAGCTTTTCTGTGATTGCCTGCCTTAATTCTGGAATCATACCAGAAGCAACGTAATGTGTTTTTCCTTCATTCAATGCCTGAATTGTTGCATCTTTGATCTGTTTTGGTGTATCAAAGTTTGGCTCACCACCAGCAAGATTGACAACATCAATACCATCACAAATCATTTTCTTGGCTTTATCATTCATTTTTAACGTCGCGCTTTCTTTCAAGCTTTTGACGTAACTGTTTCCGAGTTCTCTCATATGATCTACGCTTTCTTGTAATTTCCTAACAGACGGAATGTGGAAGCCTTTGCTTTCATTTCTTCGATGGCCTTGCTGACAGAACCATCACGCATATTGCCTAAGAAGTCGATATAGAAATAATATCGCCAGTTTTCTTCTTTGATAGGTCTAGATTCAATCTTCTCCAGATTGACGCCATACAGTGTTGTGATTTCCAGCATCGTTGATAATGAACCAACAACATGAGGGAGGGTAAAGACGACAGATACTTTATCACTGTCAACAGGTGAAATAAATTCTCTGGAAACGACCATGAATCTTGTTTTGTTTGTCTTGTCGTTCTGGATTGCTTTCTGCAGCATTTCTAATCCATATAATTCACATGCGAGTCTAGAAGCAATTGCAGCTTTTGTTGGATCTTTTGCTTCACTGACGTATTGTGCTGCCATAGCAGTATCTTTGTATGGCATAGGATTCATATAGCGATGTGCGAAAAAGAAATCGGAAGACTGTGCAAGTCCCTGTGGATGTGAATAGACTTCTTTGATATCTTCTAGCTTTGTACCTTTGATTCCCATCAGACACTGATCAACATTGACTGCAGTTTCACCTACAATATAGAAACCATATTTACGAATTAAATCATAGTTATCATTGATAGCGCCTGTAGAGGAGTTTTCAATTGGCAGTACACCATAATCAATATCACCATTCTTTAATGCAATATAAACATCTTCAAACTCAGGATAGCCAATTGTTTTTACATCCTTTGAAAAGAAGTTCTGACAAGCCTGTTCAGAGAATGCACCACTGACACCTTGATAGCCAACGAGTGGGGAAGGTGTAAACGTAGTTTTGTATGAAACTGTGGAAGCAATTAAATCTAACTGTTTTGTTAACTGCTCAATTTCAGATACATGTTCACTGTTTGTCTTTGCAACTCTTTCTTTCATGAGTTCTAAGATTTGTTCGTCTAGTTGTTTTAAATCACGCTGCATAGTAAATACCTCAATATGATAATTAGAATACGACGAAAATTTTCATTTGCAAAGAAATATTTTTCAATAAAAAAGAAAAAAAGAGTCATCTAGTGAATGGCTCACAGTTTAAAGAAACAATAAGAATAGAAATCTTTCATATAAGGGATAATGCTGGATAAAACATTTTTCTACCAGTTTCTACCAAAACTTGCAAAAATGATGCGCAATAGAAGTATACAACAAAAAATGAAAATACAGATATTGGCATAAATCAGCTAAAAAAGAAAAGAGCCATCCAATGGATGACTCTAAGCGTAATCAACTTTTTATCTGTTGTAGTATTCAACGATGAGGGATTCATTGAGTTCCTGGTTGAGTTCATTTCTTTCAGGAAGTCTTACGAATGTACCTTTCTTGTTATCCTTGTCTACATCAACGAATGCTGGTGTAGCAATATTGGATTCAAGAGCTTCATTGATTACTGCGAAGTTTCTAGCGTTTTCTCTTACAGAGATAACCTGACCTGGCTTGATTTCAGCACTTGGGATGTCTAATTTCTTGCCATCAACTTCAATATGTCCGTGGTTAACGAGCTGTCTAGCTGCCTTTCTTGTTCTAGCGAAACCCATACGATAAACGAGGTTATCTAATCTGGATTCAAGAAGAACGAGAAAGTTTACACCTGCCATACCATCCATCTTGGATGCCTTCTGGAAAAGGTTAGCAAACTGCTTTTCGTTTAGACCATACATGTTACGAACTCTCTGCTTTTCACGAAGCTGAGTACCGTAACCGCTCAGTTTAATACGCTTTGTAGGACCATGCTGTCCTGGAGCATAAGTTCTTTTCTTAAGCTCTTCGCCTGTTTCTAAAATGGAGAAGCTTAAGCGTCTAGCTTTCTTCCAAACAGGACCTGTGTAACGTGCCATGTGTTATTCCTCCTTATGACATAAGCGAAACAACAACAGGTATAGATCATCAATAAGGGGTGTTGTTACAATGACATTTCGCTGTTTCAGCTCAGTTACTTTGCCTAGATAAATATCTTAACAACGCCTGTCTTATGACTCTACAAGCTGCTATTATTTGACGCACTTGGTATTATAGGCATACAAAAGGTTTTCGTCAACAAAATTCTTATTGCATTTCCTCTATTTCAGAATTTATGATTTCATGATAATATATTTAAGATTAGTTAGAAATGCAGAGGGTAATGTTATGAATCAGATTTTGAGTATTATCTCCGATATAAGAGTAGTGATAGGAATTGCGGTCGTTGTATTGATCTTGGCTGTATGGCTGATTGTTGAAAAGGTTCGTACAAAGAAATTCAGAAAAGAATTAGAAGGGCTGGAAAAGCGATATAACGCAATTAAATCGATTCCTTTAACATTTAAAATGAATAAGGCTGTGACTGCTGCTAGAAGCAATGCAGATACAGCAAACAAAGTAAATGAAGCAAAGAAAAGCTATGATATGACGCAGGCTTCCATTCGCAAGATCAGTGAGAATCTTGCAAATTGTGAAGATGCAATTCTGCTTGGTAAATTAAGAAAAGCAGATGATATCATGAGTGAACTTGAAACAGACATTTCCTTAACGACAAAAGAAGCGAATGATCTGGATGCTTACTTGAATGATATTCTTGCAAAAGAAACAGCACAGCGCCAGGAAGTAACAACACTCAAGAATCGTTTCCGCGCATTGAAGTCTACAGCACAGGAAAATGCAGGCAAGCTTTCTTACAACTGGAATGCGATTGAAACAAAGATCACAGATACAGAAAAGATGTTCTCTACATTTGAAGACTGGATGTATTCTAGTGACTATGAACGTGCAAATAAAGAATTGGATGTGATCCAGACAAGCATGCAGGAGCTTGAAAGCATGCTTGATGATATGCCTTCCTTATTAGAAGATGCACGTGGTGTTGTTCCAAATATGCTGGAAGCATGTGCAAAGGATTACAAGAAGTGCATGTCACGAGGAGTGTATCTCAAGCATCTTGATGTAGAAACAAATCTTCGATCCATTGACAAGGCACTGAAAGAAGATCAGCTGAAACTTAAGAATGGTGAAGCAAATGGTGTTGCAGAACATTTGACAACATATAAAGAACGTATTGATCAGCTGTCCAAGCAGATTCATACAGAAAGTTCTTCTTTTGATCAGATGAAATCTTTAACTAGAGATACAGAAGAAGTATTTGAAGAAGCAAACAAGAATGCGAGATTTGTTACTTCTGAGCTTAGTGCAAATGGTGAAAAGTATGGCTTACAGTCATTGCTTGCGGAAGCTACAAAGCAAAACGATGCTTTAACTGCTTTAAATACAACAAAGAATAATGTACTGGATGCAGAAAAGAATTACATGATGCCAGCTTCCATGGTCGTTGTAAATATTGCTGATCTTAATCAGAAAGTAACAAATGTCAATCATGCCTTGAAAGACATCAAGAGCAGAATTGAAATGGCTACAGGTGATGAAGATCGTGCAAGCAAGCAATTGACAAAGCTGCAGATCATCATGAATCTCATGCAGGTTAAGATCCGTAAGTATAAACTGCCAAATATTTCAGAACAGTATGAAGATGATATGCGTAAGGCATATGAATATATCCGCTCATTGGATGGCTTGATGAAAGAAAGTCCAATCAATATGCAGTTATTGAATTCAACATTGCAGGAAGCTTTAGACTTTATCTATAAGCTTTACAACAATGTCAATAATGTTGTTGGTACAGTTGTGATGGTTGAAAACACAATCGTATTTGGAAACCGTTATCGTTCAACATATGCTGATATTGACTCTGAACTGACGCGCAGTGAACTGTGTTTCAGAAATGGAGAATATACAAAGGCATTGACAATTGCGATTGCTACGATTGAAAAGATTCATCCAGGAAACTATGAATATATGATTAAGGAGAATTCTAAAGGTGCTTGATAGAGTATATTTTGACAACGCCTCTACAACAAATATTCATCCTGAAGTACTGAAAAGCTATATTTCTTTATTACAGAAATACTATGTAAATTCTGAGTCGATTTATAATGAAGGAATTGAAATCAACAGTATGATGGAAAAAGCCCGTCGAGCAATCGCCGGGCTTTTGGGAGTTCAAGCTTCGGATGTCATTTTTACTTCTGGTTCAAGTGAATCCAACACTTCCGCAATTAAAGGCGTTTGTTTTGCAAATAAGAACAAAAAACATATTATTACAACTAATGTAGAACATTCTTCCATTTTGAACTGCTGCAGGCAGATGGAAGAAGTGTTTGGCTATCACGTGACATATCTTCCTGTAGATTCTACAGGGAAGGTATCTTTGAAACAGGTGATGGATGCAATGGATGAAGATACGGCAATCGTATCCATTATGTATGTCAATAATGAATCTGGTGCAGTCAATCCAATCAATGAAATCAGCGAATATGTCAAAAAGAAGACACATGCATATATGCATGTTGACTTGACACAATCCATTGGCAAAGTACCACTGGATATGACAAATATCGATCTTGCTTCTATCTCTGCACATAAGCTGGAAGGTTTGAAGGGCAGTGGTATTCTTGTGAAAAAATCCTTTGTTCCTTATGTTCCGCTCATCAATGGAGGAGAACAGGAATTTGGCATCCGTGGGGGAACAAGCAATGCGCTTGTTGATATGATGTTTGCGAAGACATTGCGTCTTGCTTTAGAAAACGGGAAGAAATATCATTCCTGTATCCAAGAAATGCATGACCACCTGATTGCGGGATTAAAAAGTATTGAAGGTGTAGAAATCAATTCGCCATCAGATGCAATTGCTTCTACAATCAACTTCTCCTATGAAAATATTCCTAGTGAAGTAATGCAGAATGCTTTGAATGAAGGTGGGTTTATGGTCAGCGCACGCAGTACATGTGATTCAAAGTCTATGAATCCAAGCTATGTTCTAGAGGCAATGGGTTTCAGCAAGAAAAGAGCTTCTTCCTGTATTCGTATATCTCTTTCGTATCACAATACATTAGAAGAAGTCGATCGTTTTATTGAAGTATTGAAAGGAGTCATTCAACTATATGGTTAAATATGATACAGTCTTGATCCGTTATGGTGAACTTTCAACAAAGGGAAAGAATCGTAAGGATTTTATTACACGTTTATTTCATAACGTAAAGTATGCATTGCGTGACTATCCAGATTTGACATATCAGAAGACACATGATCGTATCTACATTAAATTAACAGATGAAGATACTGATGAAATCAGTGCAAAACTAAAGAGAGTCTTTGGTATCAGTTCTTTCTCATTTACAGAAAAGGTAGAAAGCAATATTGAAGAAATCAAAAAGACATGCCTGCGTATTGCATCTGAATCTAACAAGAAGACATTCAAGATGATGACAAAGCGTCACGACAAGTCTTTTCCAATGATTTCTGATGAAATCAATCGATCATGTGCCGGAGAAATCCTGCACAATACAGATTTAACTGTAGATGTACACAATCCTGAACTGCTGATTCGTGTAGAAGTGCATGAAAAGTATACATATATTACATCTGACAAGATCAAGGGTGCAGGTGGATATCCAGCAGGTATCAATGGAAAGGTTTTATTACTGCTTTCAGGAGGTATTGACTCACCAGTTGCGGCGTATGAACTCATGAAGCGTGGCTTATTTGTAGAAGCTATTCACTTTGCTTCTCCACCATATACTTCTGAAGCTGCACGAAACAAAGTATTAAAGCTTGCGGAAATGATGAGTGAATATCAAGGTTCCATGCGTGTTCACGTAATCAACTTTACGGATATTCAATTGAACATCTATAAGACAGCTGGTGATCCATATGCGGTAACAATCATGAGAAGAATGATGTATCGCTTAGCAGAAAGAGTTGCTCAGGCATCTCATTGCTTAGCAATCGGTACAGGAGAATCTGTTGGTCAGGTTGCTTCTCAGACACTGGAATCTATCGCAGTCATCAATGAAACAATCACAATGCCAGTACTTCGTCCACTTGTATGCTTTGACAAGGTTGAAATTATTGATCTGGCACGTCAAATTGGAACATATGAAACAAGTATTCTTCCATTTGAAGACTGCTGTACGATCTTTGATCCAAAAAATCCAGTTACACATCCAACAAGTGAAAAGAGTGTACATTATGAAACAATGTTTGATTATGAAACATTGTTAAATGAGGCGATTGAAAAGCAGGAAGTGATTTCGGTATATCCAAGAAAGGAAGAGGAAGAATTCCTCTAAGGAAATTCTATGGCATATCATAATAAAGTATCTGCATCAAAATTCGAAAAGAATGCGACAGGTGCAGAAAAGTTCAGCGAACAGGAACTTATGGACGCTGTGAATCATACTGTTGTTGATGTTGAGTTAGATGATAACTATTCAACAAAACAGAAACTCAAGATTTATGCAGTTTTGACAAGCTTATCTAACTGCAGCGAGAAAGAACGCAAGAAATACGCAAAGAAAGTAAAGAAATTACTGTAAGTTTTGATTGACGCGGACGTCTTGTTCGTGTAATATATCTACGTTATCAGCCCTCTTGCGAGGTCTGTAACCGCACAAAAAAGGGTTTTAAGAACACAGTGTTCCCCTTAATGGCGCGTCTTATGATAAATGTCAGGAGGTGTAACAAATGTACGCAATTATCGAAACAGGCGGAAAGCAGCTCAAGGTTGAAGCTGGCAAGGAAATCTACGTTGAAAAGTTAGATGTAGAAGCTGGAGATCAAGTAGTATTTGACAAGGTAGTTCTCGTTAGCAACGAAAGCACAAAGATCGGAACACCATATGTAGATGGTGCTAAGGTTACTTGTACTGTTGTTAAGCAGGGCAAGGAAAAGAAGATCAGAATCTTCAAGTACAAGTCCAAGAAGGGTTCTACAAGAAGAAGACAGGGTCACAGACAACCATATACAAAGTTGACTGTTGATGCTATTGAGGCTTAATCAAAATGATTCAAATTACCGCAAAGCGAAACCAGTACATTGACGAATTAGAAGTCAAAGGACATGCCGGAAGTGATGAGTACGGCAGAGATCTTGTATGTGCAATTGTGAGCGGTATTGTTACTGGGCTGGCGAATGCATTGTATGAAATGGCTCATGAAGAAGATATCATTCTGGATGAAGGATATGTACGTATCAAACTGCATCATCCATCATCTGCAACAGATATCATCATGAATACCGCAATCATTCAATTAAAAACAGCACAGGAAGTAAACAAAGATTTTATAAGAATAATGGAGGTTTAATACTATGAAGTTCACTCTGAATATGCAGTTATTCGCATCCAAAAAGGGTGTATCATCCACAAAGAACGGAAGAGATTCTGCTGGTAGAAGACTTGGTGCAAAGAAAGCCGATGGTCAATACACAAACGCTGGTTCTATCCTCTATAGACAAAGAGGAACAAGAATCATGCCTGGCAAGAACGTTATGCGTGGTGGCGATGATACTTTGTTCGCAACAGCTGCAGGTATTGTTAAGTATGAACGTTTAGGCAGAGACAAGAAACAGGTTTCTGTTTATCCAGTTGAAGCTTAAGTCATGATACTCCTGAATATTAGTATTCAGGAGTTTTTTTAACAGAAGAGAAAGGAGACCACAATGATTGATTTTATTAAAATGCATGTAAAAGCAGGTGATGGTGGAAGAGGTATCGTTGCCTGGAGACGTGAAAAGTTTTATCCAATGGGTGGACCTGCCGGAGGAGATGGCGGTAATGGTGGTTCCGTTTATTTTGCCGTAGATACAAATGAGACAACATTAACGAAGCTTCGTTTTACAAAATCTGTAAAAGCAGGAAATGGTTCCCCTGGTCTGATCAAGAAGATGCATGGAAAAAGTGGAGATGATGTTGTGATCGGTGTTCCACTTGGTACAATGATACGAAATGCAGAAAATGGTGATCTCTTAGCGGATCTGACGAAACCTGGACAGAAAGTGCTCATTGCCCATGGTGGTAAAGGTGGACTTGGTAATCATCATTTTGCGACTGCTAGAAATGATGCACCAGAATACGCACAGCCTGGTGAAGTTGGTGAATCCTTAGATATTCAAATTGAGCTGCGTTTACTCGCAGATGCTGGTTTGATTGGTTTTCCATCTGTAGGAAAATCAACATTCCTGTCTGTCGTAACAAATGCAAGACCAGAAATTGCTGCTTATCCTTTTACAACGATTGAACCAAATATTGGTGTTGTCGATCTTGGAAATGAAAAAGGATTTGTACTTGCAGATATGCCAGGATTAATTGAAGGTGCTGGTGAAGGCAGAGGTCTTGGACATGAATTCCTGCGTCATATTCGTAGATGCCGTGTTTTGATTCATGTCATTGATATGAGTGGTGAAGCAGGAGATCCTGTTGAGTGCTATGATATTATCAACAAAGAATTGGCTACGTATGATGCAGATCTAGAAAAGAAACCACAGATCGTTGTCGCAAACAAAATGGATGATGAATATGCATCCATGTATCTGGATGAATTCAAGAAAGCGTATCCTGATATTAAGATCTATGAAGTATCTACTTTAAAACATATTGGTTTAAAGGAAGTATTGTATGCGGCAATGGATGAAATTGACAATGCAAAGGTTGTTGAAGCTGAAAATGCTGCTCCAATTGAAGAAACAATTGTATATCGCTATCAGCCAAAGCGTCCTGATTTCTATATTGAAAAGGATGCACCAGGCAGATGGAAAGTTGTTTCTCAGAAGATTGACAATCTTGTCGATACATATGATCTTGATGATCCAGATCAGGCATACCAGCTTGGTTTGCAGCTGGATAAGATGGGTGTAGATCAAGCATTGCGTGAAGCGGGTGCAAGAGATGGCGACCAGGTTATCGTCAATAACTATATCTTAGACTTTAAAGACTAGAAAGAGAGTGAATCATGATTGCTTTTATCAAAGGAATCGTTGCTTCCTATACAAGCGACAGTGTTATTGTGGATCACAATGGTATGGGATGGGAAATTGCCTATCCACATACAGATGCATTGTCTTTGAATGCTGAAGTGGTGATTTATACATACCTGCATATTTTTGAGGGTGGTATGAATCTGTATGGTTTTTCTTCTCAACAAGAAAAAGACTTATTCCTGCGTTTGATTTCTGTTAAAGGTCTTGGTCCGAAAACCGCAATGAATATGCTTGCAAAAGCAGGATATGAAGCAATCATTCAGTCAATTGCATCTGGAGATGTTGCATCATTAAAGAAAATGCCAGGAATTGGTGCAAAAAGTGCTTCACAGATTGTTCTTGATCTACAGGGAAAACTTGTACCAGCTGAAACCACATCTTCTAAGCAGTCTCTTTCAAAATATCCAAAAGAAATTCTTGATGCGGTTGAAGGCTTGAAGAATCTTGGATACAAGCAGTCAGAACTTTCTAATTGCATTCATTATATGGCGGAAAACCCTGGATTGTCTGTTGAACAGTATATGTCCATGGGTCTACGCTTCATGGCGAAAGCTAAATAGGAGTGTATATGGAAGAAAATGAACGTTTAATGAGCTCTACAGAAGTCGTTGGAGATGAGGAAGAAAGTATTCGTCCTGGATCGTTGGATGAATATATTGGTCAGGATTCTTTAAAGGAAAATCTTAGAATCTATATTCAGGCAGCTTTGCAGAGAAATGAATCTTTAGATCATGTATTGCTTTATGGTCCTCCAGGTCTTGGGAAAACAACATTGTCATACATTCTTTCTCATGAAATGCATACAAATATCAAGATCATTACTGGTCCAAGTATTTCTAAACCTGGAGATCTTGCAAGTGTACTGTCTACACTGGATGCCGGTGATATCTTGTTTATTGATGAAATCCATCGTCTGCCTAAAGTTGTTGAAGAAGTACTGTATCCCGCAATGGAAGACTTTGAAATGGATGTTATGGTCGGTGGTGAAAATGGTCAGGGCGGAAGAAGTGTTCGACTGCCTCTGCCTCCATTTACACTTGTCGGCGCTACGACGCGTGCAGGAGATCTTTCTTCTCCATTGCGTGATCGATTTGGTATTATTTCAAAACTGGAATACTACAATGAAGCACAATTATCCGCAATCATTGCGCGTTCCAGCAGAGTCTTAGGTGTTTCTATCGATGAAGATGCAATCATTGAAATTGCGAAACGTTCTAGAGGAACACCACGTATTGCCAATCGCCTGTTACGTAGAATTCGTGACTTTGCACAGGTATTGAACAATGGTTTGATTTCTAAAGCAATTGTAGATGATGCACTTGTTCGATTGCATGTTGATTCTCTAGGTCTTGATGAAGTTGATATTCGCTATCTTAGAGGTATCATTGAAAGATTCCATGGTGGACCTGTTGGACTGGAAGCATTGGCAAATTCTATTTCTGAAGAAACAACGACACTGGAAGATGTCTATGAGCCATACTTGATTCAGATTGGCTTTGTCAATCGTACAAGCAGAGGCAGAGTTGTTACAGAAAAGGCATATGAACATTTAGGGATACATCACCCTGAAACTTTGTTCTAACACATATCAAACTGGTATGTGTTTTTTTTGCCTTTTCAAGAAAGTGCATATTCGATATAATTTAGACAATATAGAGGAAAGTATGAAAAAACAACGGAATAAAAAAGATTCATTTGCGAAAACATATTTTTTGTATTTTTCTGTGATTATTTTACTGGCTTTGTTTCTGGTGTTTCTTTACGACTTCCGAGTTTGTGGACTAACAGTTATTTTGTAAGCACTGTTGGTGGTGCTCCACTTGCAGTCATTAAACAATACATTGAGAATCAGAAAAGCGTGTAGGTATAAATAT
>NZ_JBQHWJ010000041.1:0-21384 GCF_052064035.1 Bulleidia sp. HCP3S3_C9
TAATTCAGCACATCGATGCAAGAAATATCCATAACCTATTGGCTTATATCAAAATAAGTACTAAAAAATGGCTTAAATAAGCTAAATAACATTTGACTTATTAGGGAGGTTATCAACCAAATACAACTAAATCGCCAAAGCCTCCAAAACCTCCGAAAGGGACTAGTTGTAACGATGCTTAGATACAGAGGAAAACAAAGCGAAGATAATGAGTCTTCGCTTTTATTTCGGATTGGCAAATACCACTCCTCTATACGCAGACCGTAACTGATCCAGTGTATAGATGGCTGTATGCCAGTCCTTTTTTGCATCCTGAAATGTGTTAGTGATACCATCAAGGTTTCCTTCCTGGACTGTTAATGTGTCATCATTGACAGAGATGATGATACCTACATGGTTAGCACCAATACCTGAGAATACTGCTCCATCGACAGGAAACAGGGATCTTTCAAATTGGTCAGGATGTGTAGCAAGTAACTGATTGACACAATCCCAGCCATTACCTCTGAATCCTGGATCGTATCCATATAATTCATAGAATCTTCCCCATGCAAACCAGGTACATTGACCATATAAACCTGCTTTGGCATATGGATTCTTTGTAACCCATGCTTCCATATTGTCAAAATCTGGATCTGTTCCTCCTCGGAAGGTAAAGGATACGTATCTCATAACATGATCAACATATTCAGTATCTCCAAATACGGAAAGATTAAGCTCAGTCTTTTTCTGATCAGAATACATCTGAGCATTATACTTTGAATAACCGGAGAAATTGTTTAATGCCCATGTAATATACTCTGTTCCATAGTTGTATCCTTGAATAGCAAGATACAGTCTTTCAGCATCTGCTCTGTTCTGTACTGCTGCAGTTGATAAACAATCTGCAAACTCTTTTACGCCACAGGAAATAGAATATTCAGGATCTTCGATGCCGTTAGAGATACTTGGATACAAGGTGTTATAAACAGATCTGCTGGAATTCATAGGATCTGTACCTGTACCACCGGATTCCTGCATCATGATTGCCTGGATAATAGGAACATACTCTTCAATGTCACTTTCAATAGCATACTGGCGTATCGTATCTTCATATGCAATGACATCAGGACTTAGTGCATGGATGGTACTATTGCTGCCACCATCCTGTGCAAGAACAGAGAATGTTCCAACAAACATCGTCATAACAAGAAGCAGGATTAAACCACTGCCAAGGGACAATAATGAATTGATACCAGCTGCTGTTTTCCTGACTGTTTCTACGACAGCAGATACAGTTCTAGTTGTTTTCTGAATGACTGGATTTGAGATGATTGTATGAACAGTTTCCTTGACCTTTGGGATCTGAAGCTTATTCTGCACATATGCTTTTGCTTTGGATATAAAGATGTTTGGTTGTGGATGAGCAGAGTGTTTTCCTGGAATATCTGATATTTCTGGAAGGGGATTGTCCGGCAGACTCTGCTCCTGATAAGAGATACGATGCTCTTTATATTTCTGCTTCACATATGAGTTAACACGTCTGACTGCTGTATCAGTAGATACAACGGCGGCTGTCTGATACTGATCTACTGCAGTTGTATTTGGTGCGGCAGTATCATGTTCATTTTCTTCCTTTGAGGCT
The DNA here is from genome assembly GCF_052064035.1 of Bulleidia sp. HCP3S3_C9. Classification (NCBI taxonomy): domain Bacteria; kingdom Bacillati; phylum Bacillota; class Erysipelotrichia; order Erysipelotrichales; family Erysipelotrichaceae; genus Bulleidia; species Bulleidia sp. HCP3S3_C9. The sequence goes on from NZ_JBQHWJ010000041.1 coordinate 1,625, forward strand.
GTTATGTTCTGTTTGGATGATATGGTCTGCTGTTTGATGAAGTGTGCCAGATTCTTCCTTTTATCCTTTGTTTTCAGTGTTTGAATGTACTGCTTTGTTTTGATGTTTCTCACAAGTGTTTCCTCCCTATGTAAAAGATGGGAGTCTTATCCCATCTGCTGTTTTGAATGAATCATCTCTTTCCGATCGCTAGGTTTTGTTGTATTCAGGTTATAGAGTTTACCTTTTGGCATCCTGTTAACAAATGGTACGATTGATCCTCCATAGCGGATCAGTCCACATCCTGTCTGTGCATTGGTAATATAGCTCATCTGTTCATCGGAAATATTCAACAGTTTTGCCAGATCTTCTCTATCGTTAGGAGACTGGTTCAGCATGACAATGAATAATGAGTTGGATAACATGCTTGTTCCCTGTTGTGAGGATAGAAGATATTTCACATTCTGTGTAATACCGGTAGGGAAGGCATCTCTTTTTCTAAACTGCCTCCATGCAGAAGCAAAGAATGTTGCGGATTCTTCATTTTCGAAGATGACATGGATTTCATCGATGAATACCCTGACCGTTGATGACATCAAAGACAATACGTGTTGGATTGATATTGTAGCCATCTGCTGCCTTTGTTTCCTGAATGGTGTGTCTGCCTGTAGTCAGACCTTTGATTTTCAGTTCACCATTGGAATCTGTTGTGACAGTTTCTGTTGTACCATCTGGCTTGGTATGCGTAAACTGTGTGCCTGGAATCACTGCATCTGAGTCGGACTGTACCTTGTAAAGACGCAGCGAGATCACCTGTTCTTTAACGATCGGTTCGTTGTATGTCGTGACAGCTTCTGAAGAACCGTTTGCAGAGATGGTTCTCAGGAAGACTGTATTATCAATGTAGTAACCTTCAGGTGCTTTTGTTTCCTGGATCGTTACGGTTCCAAGTGGGAGTGTAGGCTCAGTTGTGCTGTTGTAATAGAAGGCATCACCAGAGACCTTATAGATGTCTGAAAGGCGGCAGTATCCATCTGCATCTGTCTTGAGAACCCATGTTCTTTCCGGTGTCAGGGAGGCAACATCAGATACATTCTGATAAATGCCACGGTAGTACTTCACGGTAAACTGGGCATTGGCAAGGGATGCGGATCCCTGAGGTTTGTTCAGTGTTGTTTCCTTATCGATCTTTCCGACAATGATTCTTGCCGGGTCAGACTGAGGCAGATCCTTAACTGTTTTGGTTGCCTTGGTACCGGAATTTACTGTGATGGAATAGACTGTCTTATCCAAAGCATAACCGGTAGGCGCCTTTGTTTCCTTGAAGTAGTAAGTGCCTGCAGGTAATCCTGTCAGTTCATTGGATACACCATTGCTTTGGATGGTCAGTGTACCGACTTTGCTTGTCAGAGCACTGTTGGAATAAACGGCATATTCAGCTCCAGTCAGGGAGTAACAGCTGTTACCATCTGTAATGGATGGATCAGCAGAAGTCTTTGTGATCTGCAAAGATCCGGTTGGAGAATAGACACCATAGGCAACAGACTGTCTTCTTGTATAGGCGCCAGTCCAGTTTGTACCATATCCGTTATTGATACAGATATAGGCTTTGAAACCGGCTGGATCAGGTTTGGCCATGAACTGATCATAGAGGTTATTCATGCCAGTGGCTGTCCATGATCCATTACCTATGGCTTCAGATGCAGACCTACCGGAATAGGCATGAGATGTCATTTCTGAAGTGATGGCAACTGCACCGGCAGTACCATATGCTCCTGTCAGAACATCACCTGGACCTCCAAATCCATAGTAGAGTACCTTTCTTAAGGCAGGACTGTTGAGTTCAACAGGTGGTTCCAGAGAAGCTCCAATATAGACTGGAGCATTCCATCCTTCTGCACAGAATCCACGGTATCCATTGCTCAAGTTGTAGTAGGCTTCTTCATAACTGCATGTTCCATATGGAGTATTTGTACTCCAGTTGAATACCTGTGAAGAATTAACAGTAACATTGGCTGCTCTTACTGTGGTAAATGTACTGATGCCTTCTACTGTATGACCATCTTCAACGTAATCACGGCTGAGAATCAGACAGTCGTCAAATAACAGCATGGCTGCATCATAACGGCTGTAGAATTCATCACTCAGGAAGTATTCTTCATCACAGAAGTTAACCAGACCTGTAGCTTCCGCTTTGGCTTTACGCGCTTCCATGTGCTGATCTGTCAGTCCTGAAGCATAGTCATTGAGAATGGCCGCAGTTTCATCGGATAGCTTCTGATCATGGTTTGTGGAGAAGTCAATCGTGATACCATCTTCAATCAGTTCTTCAGATGTTCCAAAAGAAGTAGCTTCAGTCTGCGCCTGGTTGTCCTCAAACATAACTTCAAATACTGCATCCTGCAAAGTGGATACATAATCATGTGAGAAGTTCTTTGTACCGGCTGTGAAGGATTCTACGGTTGTTCCATTCAGTCTGAAATCATTCAGGGCATATTCTTCATCCGTCTGCAGATGAACATTCGTGTCCGCTAGCAGGCTTGTGGAGAATTCTTCACTCTGATCAACTGTGATATCTTCACCATCGATCTGCAGTGTAACTGAACCAGGACCGGATACTTTCACACTGAATCCGGCTTTCTGTTCATCCGCCATGACTTTTGAAGGCATCATGGAACCCGCTGCTGCCATCGCAACAACAAACAGAGTAAACAGTTTTTTACATTTCATTTTCTCTCTCCTTTCCCAATTTGAGTTTTACTGTTTATCTTGATTTTCACAGGATTAAGAGCCTGGGCTTATATACTGTTCGCAGCATGATCATCACCTCCTTTCCATCAAAAAAGGACCATGACAATGCATGATCCTAGTTGAATGATTCTGCGCAGAATTACTTTTGTATAGCACCACATCCGGTGCACTGATATCCATCTGGTACTGACTCATCATAGGCTGCCTGATCTACGATATATCTTGTCTCAGTTACTGCATCATGATGAACCGTACCTGTTGGAATCTGGATCCATTCCTGTCGATAGGAACCACACTTTCCATCTCCATACAGAAAGGATTCTTTGAAATGCTGATCAATACTGACGCCACTTGTGGTAAAGTCCAGTCCACAGTTGTTACAGACATCATGAGCTTCCTGTGCATAGGTGATTTCATCCCATGCTTCAGAAACAATGACAGTTTTATTATGTCCGACTTCATCGTGGTGAACGGTTCTGTATTGTTGCTGCCAATTATGAACATGTGACACTTCCTGCTTAGCTGGAGTTTCTGTTTTACCTGCCGAAGAAGAGGATTGTCGCCAAACAAAGTTCTGAATAACTGCTTAGACATTAACTTTCTTTGGCTCATTTATTATATCTTATTCTTTTACTTATTCACAAAAATGGCTAATCTGCAACCACACGATTGTAGATTAGCCGATTTTCAAAAACAATATCATCCGTTTTCGTTTTCTAATAAACCAGCTGTCTTTTTTAAGTAGTTGATCTTCTTTGTGAAGGCAATTACAACTATGATATCTCCTGCTGTAAATATATACTGTCCTAACAGTTGCGAATACGCAGCTGCCATTGAACTCAAAAGAACAATACTGTTTCCCAATAAAAACATTATAAACAATTTGTTCCATTGTTTTGATAATTCTTCTGATTTTGAGTGAATAACCTTGCTATGTGTACGATATTCCAGGTATTCACTCAGAATCCTACACATTTCGCCTACAATAATAGCTATCCACTGTATAGCACTTACATTTTGAACAGATAAAAGCAGTATCAGCACAAGCAAGCATATGCCATTAACAAATTGCAGATAACCGGGATATCTATATCCATCATATGTTTTAGACAAGATCAATAATAGAGTTGCATACATGATCGAAATACTTGATCCAAGGTATAAATTGATCGTAGGAAACGGAATAAGAATCGTTGAAAAACAACTGATATACGCAAATGTTGAAAATAATGCGCATAACGTAAAACCGCATAATTTCGAATATGCATTTTGAAATGTCAATTTTTTCATAAAACCTCCAATCAACAACTGTTAATCAAGAAAACGAGTTTCCTCGTTTTCTTGATTAGCTATAGAAGCTCCCACTACCAAGATAGGATGCTGGAACATAGATTGCATTATTGCTCCAACCAGCTTCTGAAGTTCTGTTTGAATACCATGATCCATGGTAGGATGTCATGTAATTAATTGTTACATAATTCAATCCATTATTCCTTGCAGTATTTAAAGGTTCTGTCTGAATTGCATAAATCAGTATCACCGTGCCAGATATACCATACGTAGCTCCAAGAGCAATACTCAATGCACTAGCAATTGTTGCCACGGTATATCCAGAAATAGCTGTATAACCGTAATATTTCAGTACATCTGAAATGTTTTCAATTAAATATTGTGAAGTGGTGTTTGCTATATCGGCGATATCATTGATCATACTTGCTGCATTTTGGGAACCCATGAATGCATTGATTGCATTCAGTTTGTTATTAGGAACATAAGCAACTCTCGTGATTCTAAGATTTCCATCACTTGCTACTGACAATCCGCCTGATGAATAAATCCATGTACCTCCTGTTAAAGAAGAACCATAATATTTCGTCAATGAATTGCTTCTGAATGATCCTCTTGTCAAAGGCTGCTTATAGCTATCATATGTTTCAACCATATATTCAGTAAACATTGGAGCTTTAGAATAATCCAATATATATGGATCATCTTCTGTACCAGTACCGGAAATAATAGCTGTTTCTAATTCTTTGTCATATATTTCTTCCATACTTGCTTCTGCATTTACTGGAACTGTTCCAACAAGGCATAGTATAAAAGCAATTAACATACTTATTATTTTTTTCATCTTTCTTCTCACTTTCTTTTCTTCCATTCTTCTTTTATATAGTTGAAGATAGCAAGTTTAAAGCAAAACAATCACTATTGTTGATCTCCATTTTTATATCTTGAAATCCATAACATTTGAATCCACCTTCCCCATCAACTTTTTGAATGATTATTTTTTGGACCGAATGATCCTTCTTTTGTTGATTACATTATAACACTTAAATCAACTATTCTTTAATCTCAAAAGTGCAACGTTACCACCAGTATTTTTGTAAACGCCACATAGTCTGTACCTGTTAAACAATCCCTAATAGTGTAATGATACATTCATACAAGTAATGAGGCAGGAATGTTCCTGTATTAACGAGTCTGAAGAAACCTCAGGTTTTCCAGACTTCCCTGGAGGTATGTATGGATATAATCACACATAAGATGCGTCATGAATACTGGGAGCGTATTATTACCGAATGTAACCACAGTGGGATGCAGAAAAAAGACTGGATGCAACTGCACAATATCAATCCCAAGTCATTCTATCGGTGGCAGAAAATACTTAGACACGAGGCTGCCACTACTCTTCTGTCTTCTGAACAAGATAAATTTCTTGAACTGAAGGAACCAGATCTTCCAGAAATGACCAGACCATTTGATGAGTGTTCAGCCATGATCAGAAAAGGAAACGTCAGTATAGAGATCAATGATTCTATTACGGATGAATTTCTATCTCGTATTATCAGGGTGATGGCTGATGCTTAGAGAAAAGGTTGGCATACCGAGAGTATTCATTCGTGCGGGTTATACGGATCTTCGCATGGGAATCGATGGTCTGACGTGCCTGATTCAGAATTACTTTGATCTTAATCCATTTGATGAAGGAACTCTGTTTCTTTTCTGTGGCAGATCCTCTAATCGTATCAAAGGTCTTTTGTGGGAAGGTTTATCCGCAGACTTTTGTTATCCGCACAATTGTCCTGTTTATGTAGAAAAATGGGCATCTATTAGAAACAAATGTGCGGATAAACATACGTGATGTAACCTCTATGTCATAGGAGGTAAACATCATGGATAAATACAAAGATTATGTTTCAACTGTGCTAGATTTCATGCGCAACAACCATTATTCACAGCATTCACTACAGCTTTATCAAAAAACGTTTGAATCCTTAGGAGAATACTTAGTATCGAATGGAGTTTGTTATACTCCTGCGCTAGGTAGAGAATTACTTAACAGCGGGTCTGATATTCCCTTTGGCACGAAAGGACAAACCCTCCATCCCGCTGTAATTCAGAAGTTAAATGCGGTTTATCATACTGGGAGTGTCTCAAATGTATTAGTTTCTTCAAGGAAACCTTATTCATCATTGCGATTAAACTCAGCGTTTTCAGACTGTTTGGAATTGTTCTCAGAAAACATTTCCGCTTCGTTCTCTAAAACACAGACAGAAAACATTCACAGGAGGTGTCGTCTTTTCCTTAAGTACTTACAGTTTATTGGAAAAGAAGACTTAAAAGTCATCACATATAAAGATATATCTGATTATCACTTTTCAGAGCTTTGTCATTTAAAGCCAGACTCACGAACAATGGAGGAAGGATCACTCTGTCTTTTCCTTCAATTCCTGTTTCAGGAAAAGATGATAGAACATAACCTTCATGTGTATATGTATGCTTTAGAAACTGACCGATTTATCGATATCTCTCAGTTTAATGATTATGAACAGGCAGCTTTCAGAAAGCATTATTCGATACAGCTTCCTTATGATAGATATCATCAGATGATCAATGATCTTATTGATGAATGCATCAAGATCGGATATGTTCCGACATATCATAAAAGTCTTAAAAGAGCTTTATTGTACTTTGAACTTTTTCTGGACATTCATGATCTTGATTATTCTCCGGAAGTAGCAGATATCTGGCTGAATTCTGATGCGGTGCAGAACGTATTCTATGGAAGTTCCTGGCGTTCTGTAAAAAGAGCACTCTTTCTGCTCAAGATTTACGTATTGACAGGAAAGATCGACTTCACTGCCATACATCCCCACGGAATAACAGGTCTGAACGAGTTGCCGGAATGGATGCTAAAGCCACTGATGGATTATGCGGAGCTCCGTGAAAAAGAAAAGCTGGATAATGACACTGTTAAAAACGATATATATTCTATTCTGAGGTTCTGCTATTTCCTGATTTCAGAAAATATCGTTTCATTTGCTGAAATAAATGCAGATATGCTGGTTACATTCAATCTTTCTGATGAGCATGCATCATCAGAAGGAAAAAATGCCTGTAATGCACGCATAAGAAGATTTTTACGGTATCTTTACCGTGCCGGAATCATCACTAACCCACATCTGGAAAAAGCGCTTGGTTATTCTGCGGTTAGGTCTGAAAGTATTATCACTATTCTTTCACCGCAGGAAATCGAAGATATCAAACATTACATAAGTGAAGCAGTAACGCCTCTCCAGCTCCGGGATAGTGCAATAGTCCTTCTCGGAACGGAAATGGGGATAAGAGGCAGTGATATTGTACGCCTCAGGATATCAGATATCTGTTTTAAGGACAGAATCATTCGATTTGTACAAGATAAGACGGACGTTGAAATACAGCTGGCAATGCCGGTTTCGGTTGGTAATGCTATCTTTAAGTACTTAAAAATGGGACGTCCCAGAGGATGCAGTTCTGACCTGCTCTTTATATCGTTAAAGGCTCCATACAGACCTCTTACAAGAAATGTCTGTTTTGGTGCTTTGAAGAGAATCCTTCCAGATCGGGTAGTTCAAGGATCCGGGTTTCATGTCACAAGAAAGACATTTTCGACATACAAACTTAGGAGCGGGATTGCTCCAGAGCGGATTTCATCAGCAATGGGACAGCGTACTGCTAAAAGCCTTACTCCATACCTGTCACTTGATGATGAAAGACTCTCTATGTGTCCATTGTCACTTGACCGCTTAAATATCTCAATGAAACCAGGAGATTTCTAATGAGTTCTTCTTTCAAAAGTATACTTGCTTCGGATATCGAAAGTTTTATCAGTATGAAACGGTCTCTTGGATACAGATATAATTCTGAAGAGTATATCCTCCACCGTTTTGACACATATTGGGAAAGAGTAAATGGGACATCTGATTCCGTCACTATGGAATCACTATCTGAATGGGTCAAACAGGGGCCTACAGAAGGAAAGTCCTTTCAGTATGCAAGGGTTCATACTGTTAAGCAGCTTATGGCTTTCAGAAACAGTATGGGAAAACCATCGTATATCCCTATGGATAAGATCAAGTGCCCAAGACGACCGGTAATCCACGTATTATCCATCCTCAGATCTTTGTCCGCGTTAAAGGAAAACAGAATCAGCACTATCATGAAAGAGGAAATCTGAAGAATTACTCCAGACAACAGCGTAATCAGATACGCTGTTTGTCATTTTATCGGTTGGAACAGCAGCTCAATCTTGTTACAGATTACAGTGAGATCCAGCACATCTCTTCACTTCTTGAAGAGGCAAGACAGAACCTGGAAGAAGCTGAACAAAGATGGATGGAGCTTTCGGAAAAATCAGAATCATGACAGACAGCGATGTCTGTCTTTTTGGCTAATAAAAACCCCCAGATGTTTATGAGGTATCAGACAGGAAGGAAGTGCGGTATGTATCTTATTACAGCTGTTTTTTAAGCATCTGTATCTGGTATTCATCATCCTGATCATACTGTTTCATGATTCGCTTACGATGATCATACAGCTTCATACCTGATCCACAGACAGGACAGAGAGGTGTATCTTCATTACTCTCTACTAAAAACACCAGGTTTATCTGATTCAAACAGCTCACTATGTGATAACATATACATGGTTTTTTACCAGAGCTCGGGAGAGATGTTAATCGGTCAAAATTAAAAGGTCTCCGAGCTTTTTTCCTTTCTGCTCGAAGACAGTATAAATAGCTGTTTAGCGACAATCAACAATATTCATATTTGAACATTATTATGTAGGCGTAACAGCTATCTACATTCTAACATCATTATTGGAGAATTTTTTTGCTTTGCTTAGCTCCGTCGCAGCAGGTATTGTTTCGTACTATATCTGCAAATGGCTGGATGGAGTCGGAAAGAAAAAATAGCTGATCAGCCTGAGCATTGAAAAAGGAGACTGCTGGAACAGTCTCCTTCTTTGAGTTTGTTGGCTTTTTTTGCTTTTCTTGCTTTTCTTGCCATTTACAATATAGCAATTTTTTTTAAGCTCACTTAAAATAATCATAGCAAATATATTTTGTAATAAATAGACTATAAATTTTGAGATATAGATATATTATTTTCTAAAGAAAGTTGGAATTGATTATGATTACTTATAATCCTTCAAGGTATAAAAACGGAATTTGTATTCTCCTTTAAAAATTATATGGAAGGAGGAAAAAATCATGAAAAAAACCATATATTTTATTTTAAGTCTTTTTGTAACATTATCATTATCTTCGTATCCTGTTCAAGCAAAAGAGCAAGATACTTATACTTATTCAACAGGAAATTTAGTATATGAATTCCCTGATAAAAATGCATACGATTATTTTATGGAACATAATAGTGCAAATAATATTGTTCCTTACAACACATATAATCAATACACAACAATATACAATGTTCCAAAAAATAATGTTTGGGTTGGATATCATTCTCTAACTCCTTATTGGTCATATGCATCATCCTACACAATTAACAGCTCACAAAAATGTTACGCATCAGGACAGTATGAATACAATGGATTTTTATTTTCAATTAATATAAATTATGAGCAAGGTATCTCGATCACTTATCCAGCAGATGCATCTAGAGCTAGCAAACTTGGAGTAAGAGCGGATATTAGATTAATTCGAACAAAAGTTGATGTTTATGACAATGGCACATACCTGAATACATATTATGTTAATTCAACAGCTGTTATGGAAAGGTATATTAAAGCAGTCTATCAAGATGAACAACAATAAATTTTTATATTTATTCATATTAGCGCTATTACTAATCAATATCACATTAATACATGGGTTTGCATCGATATATCCGAATGGTGTTTCAGATTTCGGAAAAATATCTTTTTTTGGTAACATTTGTTCTAATGGAATGTTATTAGTTACAATTTTAGGATATGTCGCATTAATCTATGTGTTTATTAAATTTATTGATGAAAATATGAAAAAATAATTATTTAGAAAAAAGGAACTGTTCCTGAAGTGAACCCAATTTCTTGGACATTAAAATAAGTATACTACCTAACCGGTAATTAAGGAAAAACAGTTGTTGGCTGGATGTATAATCATTATGTTGTGAAAGTGAGGATTTACAGATGATACTGTTTCTTTTGCCGATCATTTATCTAGCTTTTATCTCTTTGGGACTGCCGGATTCCCTGCTTGGTTCAGCATGGCCGATCATGCATACGCAGCTTCAGGTTCCTTTGTCCTATGCAGGTGTGATTTCGATCATCATTGCATGTGGCACGATCATATCCAGCCTGGCCAGTGACAGGCTGACAAAAAGGCTTGGGACAGGTATGGTCGTAGCAGTGGGATATTAACATAATCAGTTTTACAAATATCATTTAATCGTTAATCGGATTGGCAAATACCACTCCTCTATATACAGATCGTAACTGATCTAGTGTATAGATGGCTGTATGCCAGTCCTTTTTTGCATCCTGAAATGTGTTGGTGATACCGTCAAGGTTTCCTTCCTGGACTGTTAATGTGTCATCGTTGACGGAGATGATGATACCTACATGGTTAGCACCAATACCTGAGAATACTGCTCCATCGACAGGAGACAGGGATCTTTCAAATTGATCAGGATGTGCAGCAAGTAACTGATTGACACAATCCCAGCCATTACCTGTAAATCCTGGATCATATCCATATAATTCATAGAATCTGCCCCATGCAAACCATGTACACTGACCATATAAACCTGCTTTGGCATATGGATTCTTTGTAACCCATGCTTCCATATTGTCAAAGTCTGGATCTGTTCCTCCTCGGAAGGTAAAGGATACGTATCTCATGACATGATCGACATATTCAGGATCTCCATATACGGAAAGATCAAGCTCAGTCTTTTTCTGATCAGAATACATCTGTGTATTATACTTTGAATAACCGGAGAAATTGTTTAATGCCCATGTAATATACTCTGTTCCATAGTTGTATCCTTGAATAGCAAGATACAGTCTTTCAGCATCTGCTCTGTTCTGTACTGCTGCAGTTGATAAACAGTCAGCAAACTCTTTTACTCCACAGGAAATAGAATATTCAGGATCTTCAATGCCGTTAGAGATACTTGGATACAAGGTGTTATAAACAGATCTGCTGGAATTCATAGGATCTGTACCTGTACCACCGGATTCCTGCATCATGATTGCCTGAATAATAGGAACATACTCTTCAATGTCACTTTCAATAGCATACATGCGTATTGTATCTTCATATGCAATGGCATCAGGACTTAGTGCATGGATGGTACTATTGCTGCCACCATCCTGCGCGAGAACAGAGAATGTTCCAACAAACATCGTCATAACAAGAAGCAGGATTAAACCACTGCCAAGGGACAATAATGAATTGATACCAGATACTGTTTTTCTGACTGTTTCTACGACAGCAGATACAGTTCTAGTTGTTTTCTGAATAACTGGATTTGAGATGATTGTATGAACAGCTTCCTTGATCTTTGGGATCTGAAGCTTATTCTGTACATATGCTTTTGCTTTGGACATAAAGGTGTTTGATGTTGGATGAGCAGAGTGTTTTCCTGGAATATCTGATATTTCTGGAAGGGGATTGTCCGGAAGACTCTGTTCCTGATAAGAGATACGGTACTCTTTATATTTCTGCTTCACATATGAGTTAACACGTCTGACTGCTGTATCAGCAGATACAATAGCGGCTGTCTGATACTGATCTACTGTAGTTGCATTTGGTGCGGCAGTATCGTGTTCATTTTCTTCCTTTGAGGCTGTTACATTCTGTTTGAATGATATGGTCTGCTGTTTGATGAAGTGTGCCAGATTCTTCCTTTTATCTTTTGTTTTCAATGTCTGAATGTATTGCTTTGTTTTGATGTTTCTCACGAGTGTTTCCTCCCTATGTAAAAGATGGGACTCTTATCCCATCTGCTGTTTTGAATGAATCATCTCTTTTCGGTCACTAGGTTTTGTTGTATTCAGGTTATAGAGTTTACCTTTTGGCATCCTGTTGACAAATGGTACGATTGATCCTCCATAACGGATCAGTCCACATCCTGTCTGTGCATTGGTAATATAGCTCATCTGTTCATTGGAAATGTTCAACAGTTTTGCCAGATCTTCTCTGTCGTTAGGAGACTGGTTCAGCATGACAATGAATAATGAGTTGGATAACATGCTTGTTCCCTGTTGTGAGGATAGAAGATATTTCACATTTTGTGTAATACCAGTAGGGAAGGCATCTCTTTTTCTGAACTGCCTCCATGCAGAAGCAAAGAATGTTGCGGATTCTTCATTCTCGAAGATGACATGGATTTCGTCGATGAATACATGTGTTCTTTTTCCTTTGTGCCAGTTGTCGTTAACTCGATTGATAATGGCATCCGTAATAACAAGAAGCCCCATTGTCTTTAACTGTTTGCCAAGATTGAAGATGTTGAAAGACATGACTCTGGATCTGATATTGACGTTGGTTTCATGAGCGAAGATATTCAATGAACCATTTGTAAACAGCTCCAGTTTAATGGCCAGTGACTGTGCTTCAGCTTCTGGCTGTTCAAGAAGTTTACGGTACAGATGCTTTAATGTTGGAGTGTAATTACCTTTTCTTGCATCCTGATAAACATAGGCAACACAACGGTCAATGATACTTTTATCAGAAGATGATATTCCTCCATGATTTGTATCAAGTTGCTCAAACAGGGACATGATGAACTGTGACTTATCTGCGATAGAGTTACCTGAATCACCATATCCTTCCGTCATATCCATGGCATTGATATGGTCAGTACTGTTAGTACCAATATCAATTACCTGACCACCAAAGGCATTAACAATCTGATCGTATTCTCCTTCCGGATCAGCAATGATGACATCATCATCTGTAGACATGATAATGAATTCAATTTCTTCTTTTGTCAGGAATGATTTACCGGATCCAGGTACACCGAGTACAAAGGAATTCGGATTCTGTAACAGTTCTTTATTGCAGAGAATTGGGTTGTTTGTAATGGCATTCTGACCAAACCATATACCACCTTTATCCATGATCTCCTGTGCTCTGAATGGTATGAATACAGCTGCACTTTCGGTTAATAGTGTACGTGTCATGTTTAACCTGTTAATACCGATAGGAAGGGCAGTCACAAGTCCATCCAGCTGTCGCTTGGAAAAGAATAGAGTTTCCAGATCACATACATACTTACGTGCTATGGATTTCAGTGTTTCTGTATCTTTATCCAGATCTTCCAGTGTATCTGCAAGGTGCACCAGTGTAATATTACACAGCATCATTCTCTGATCTCTGACAATCAGATCATCCAGGAATTCTTTGCATTCCTTTCGCTGCAGTTCCATGTCATAGGGAATAATGGCAGAAAAGTTATTGTTCCTGTTCTGTTTCATCTGCCAGTCGGTAATGTTCTTTTCTACACCAAGGAACTTGTTTTCCACTTCTCTGACAGCTTCATCAGTAGGTACTGAGATGATATCCATGGAATACATCAGATTACGATTCAGATCACAGAGTTCAGATACAAACTCATCTTTCAGAAATCCAGGATAGCTGTTGAGATAGAGTACACGACCATACCTGTTATCAAACTGAAAGTATCTGTTTTTATAAACACAGGTACCTGGAATAATCAGATCTTTGAAGGAATGTCCTTTTCTTGCAAGATCATTGAGATCAAAGGACATCTCTTCATTTTCAGATCTGTAGAAATCATGGAGGATCTTTAATCGTTCCGCTGCACCCAGTTCAATACATGCACTGCCAAGTCGTGCAAACAGGGTGGAGAATTCTGCTGTGATTCTGGAGAAGGTGAAGCGTGCATCATCTACATTGTTTTTGAACAGTGTAACGGTAATATACTTCTCCTGAATGATGTCATCACTTTCAGCAAGCTTTTCAAGAAGCATGTCATTGTACTCTTTTCTGTATGGATCCAGACCATCATTCTTCATTGGGATGAGGATATCATCCTTAAATCTTTTCAGATCAATCTTACGATTGTTGATGGTAATCTTGGTCATAACAGATGGATCAAATGAATTCAATAAATCACTGTAACTGAGAAACAGATTGTTCTTGTCTTCGCCAGAGGCAATCTTGTAATTGATATCCAGGAAGCGATAACTTTTGGAAAACTTGTTTCCCATACGAAAAATACCATCTCTGTAGATCGTATCTACAGGGATGGTATCCTGAATGGATTTAGGAACTTTTACTTTTTCTTTGTTCAGTTTTTTGATTCTTTCGTAGCTTTTTATCACGTGCAGTGGACTCCTTTCTTGTTTTCTCGATGTATGGAGCAAGTATTTCTTCATACAGATTGAATGGTTTACTGATCAGTTGTGTATTAGAGAGTATCAGTGAATAGAAGGCAGTAGAAATGATCTCCTCCATATACATTCCCTGATATCGTACAAAGCCAAAACAGGCAAAGGGGATTACTCCAAAGATACACAGCCAGCTTGTGATTTCCTGTCCAAGCCGTTCAGAAAACAGGAAATAAATAATGCATGCTGTAAGGCATGCAAGAATGGAAAATACACTTTGCCGAAGAGACAATCCAAACATGATTGACTCTGTATAGTCACGTATCTCTTTGTTGATCTTGATCTCAAAGTTGGATTTCATAACTGTTATCTTTGTCTGACTGGTTAACTGTACATGGAGAAGATGTAACAAACAGGATATTGGATAATGGGATGATAGTATCACCATTGTCAGCCCTTATCAGTGCATTTGTATTGGATTGTATGATCTGATTGATCACTTTATTTCTCGTTGGTAATGGGTGTGGTTCATCTATAACCACACGGTCTCCATTAATGAAGACGATAGTTATTTTGTTCATATGTTGTCCTTTCATAAATCAAAATAATAAAACCGCAGAGTATGTTTCTCTGCGGCGGATAGAGTACTGTAAGTTCAAAAAACAATACAAAACAGTTTATTTTTTATCGAATGTATTGTATTGAATCTTTACAATTGATTCCTTGTCAAACCAATCATTTTTCTTGAATTTAGATTCTCCGTTTATTGTGATGAGGAATACTGTATTATCCTTATCGAATAAACCTTTTTTCCCTCTTTTTACTTCTTCGGTAACAACATTCGTAAACCCAGCTTCACGAATCATTTTTTCAACATCGAAGAAATGCTTTCCGGAAATCTGGTCTGAAGAAAGTGGAATTCTTAATTCATTAGGATGTTTAGCAAGTAATTCTTCTTCAGTTTCTGCTTCATAATATGTGATTACGATCTTTGAGTTGATCTTAAACCATTCATCATCATTGAAGGTATCTTGATCATCGATGGAAATGCTTAATACCTGGCCTTCTTTTTGTAGTAAACCTTTTTCAATTACCTTATTGAGCGTAATGTTTTCAAAGCCGAGTTCTTCCAATTGATTTTTAAGCTCAGAATAATTACTTCCTATTAGATTTTTAGAACTGGTGCCGACAGGCAATTCATCGATGTATTCTTTTATGTTCTTCTTGTCTGAATTAGTATATTTCACTATCTTTAAGAATTTGTCATCCTTAGCCCATTCATTTATTTCGTATGCTCTCACAGCATTCATTGGATGAGAATTGTCACTGTACATAATGAATTCCAAGGTTTTATTCCAACCATCGCCGTCAGTCATTTCCTTATATTCCTTTGCCTGATTCATGAATGCTTCGAGATTGATTTCTCCTGCAATATCTTTATCAAATCCAGCAAATCTTGTCATGGTTTCAATAACCATGTTTGGAGATTCATCACAAACAGCAGCTACTCTGTCTGCGCTGTATTCACTGCATCTCATCCAGTAAGAGAATGCCTTTTGAATAGGAATAGAAACCAATTCACCAAATGGAAGCAACTGAATAGCTTCACTACAGATGATCTGTCCCATAGTATGGTATAGAACATGATGGCAGGCAATATGACCACATTCATGAGCTAATACCGTAGGAATCAATTCGTCAGGAAGAGTCTCTAGCAATCCGGATGTAATCACGATGAATGGATGCGTATCACCACTAGTGTAAGAGTTCGGATATACATCGAGTTTTAGATACAAATCTGGAACATCAATTCCTAGTTTGTCACAGATAGGGATTAACATGTTGTAATACTTAGGTAACTGATTTGGACCTAATTTCAAATTGGTAGACATGTTCTCGATATTGAATTGTTTTTCACTCCAAACTTTCATAAAAGACTTTAATAATGGAGTAAATCCGGGAATGGCTTTTAGTGCATTTAATGCAGCACGATCATCTTTATGGATGAATAAATTCGGGTTTATTGACATATGTTTCTCCAATCACTATTATCTATACATTTGATTGTAGCACGAATTTACGGGTTACAATCCCATCATCTCCTTCACAATCCGATCTGCCATTTTGATTGTTCCAACAAGTACAAGCATATTGAATACAAGTTCTCCAATATAGCTCCATAACATGGAAACTGCTGATACAGGTGTATTTACTGCAGGAGGAGATGCAGCAAATGCAGAGAAGATGACACATCCTAAAAGAATGATTGCTCCTTCAAGGCATACACCGGCATAGCTTTTCAGAAAGGTGAAAGCAGTGCTTTGGGTTGACTCACCAGCCGCTGCAGAAAGAGGAATAGGGGAGATTGCTGTATACATGTAGATCTTAAAGAATCGACCGTATACAGTAAGAATCATGATGAATGACAGGATTGTAATGAATACTGAACCTAAAAGTGTCACTGCCCAAAGGGGAATAGACTCCAGAAATCCTGTGTTATTGACTGCATCTATTATTTCCTGGGGAATCACTGTAGTGTCAGCTGAGCCTATTCCAACGGTACGTGTTACGGATGAAATGATACCCTGAACGATATCAAAGATACCTGTCATCAGATCCATTCCGTACATGACAAGTCCTCTTGCAATGATAAAACGAAGAAACAGCTTAAATGCCTGTTCGGGACGTTTTACATCCTGCCAACTGGTACATGTTCGAATCATTCCCCAAAGAAAAAACAGTACGAGCAATGATAATCCAATTGCTAACAGTGCACCATGAATCTTTACAATCACATCCCATATCGCACCACCTTTGAATGCTTCAGGTGATTCCGTAAGAAGAATCCAGATTTCTGCCAGTTTTGTATTCCAGGTATTCAGTGCACTTTGCAGATTATCAATGATTCCATCCATGAAATCACCACCTTATCCTACAATGATATTCAATATCTCTTTAGCAAACGTAATGACGATACCGCCTGCTACTGTCATGAAGCCATTGGCTCTTTGGGATGGATCGTGTGATTTGAGGGATAATCCAACCTGTACAATACCAAATCCAAGCAGGATCATACCAAGTGCTCTGACCATGCCAAACATGAAGTCTGAAAAGTTGTTGACCACGGTAAGCGGATCATTATCTGCAAGTACCGGCAAAGCAACGACATTGAGTGTGATTACCATAGCGGAATAAATTCTGAATAAGATCAGTCTGATTTTATTGAGTTTCATTTGATTTGTTCTCCTTTTCCAGTTCTTTAAAATAGTCATCCATTTCTTCATCAGATAACAGTTCATATTCGTTGTCTGTAAGAAGGATGTTCTGCCAGTCCTGTATATAATGGCTGGCGTTACCATGAATGTATGGTTTCTGATTGCCATCGGCAGTTTCATTGATTCGTGGGTGTTTCAGAAGATCGTATTTTCTATCCATAACGGGACGCTCTCCACGAATAAAAAGAAGTCCATACTCATTATTGAGAAGACGGACTTCATCTGGTGTTAGCAGTTCTCTGCCGGTCTGCTGATAGTTGGTAGAATAGCTGCCACTATGCCCGGTTGATTTGCCATAGGTATTGGTATCCAGTGTTTCCTTGCCCAGGTATTCACTGATGAATTTATGTGTGGACTGTTCATTTCCACCAAGGTAGTACAGCTCATCACAGTTACCGACAATAGATTCCCATGAGTCTTTAAACAGTGTTTTAATCTGTGCCAGATTCTGCAGGATGATGGATACAAAGATCTGTCTGGATCTCATTGTGGATAACAGTTTATCGAATTCATCCGGTAATGCGACGTTGGCAAACTCATCCATCAGAAAGTGTACCGGTACAGGGAGTTCACCATTGTAGATGTGATCCGCCTGATAATACAGCATCTGAAACAGCTGGGTATACAACAGGCCGATCAGGAAGTTGAAGGTGGAATCGTTATCCGGAATAACCGCAAACAGTGCAGTTTTTCTTTCTCCAATCTTCTCCAGTTCCAATTCATCATAACGTGTCATAGAGGCTACACTTTCAAGGTTGAATGCTGCAAGTCTGACACCAACAGATATCAGAATGGATTTTGCTGTTTTACCAGCTGCCTGCTTATAGATCTGATACTGCTTCAGGGCAAGTGAATCCGGATCTGATCTTTCCAGGTGATGGAACAGTTCATCAAGAGGTGACTCATATTCTTCATCATCTTCTTTCACTTCTGCGTATGTCAGCATTTCCATCACCATTGTAAAGTTCTGTTCATCTTCTGGGGCATAGTGGTACAGATACAGCATCAGTGCTTCCAGCAGTGCTGTTTCTGATTTTTCCCAGAATGGATCTGCAGGCTGTGATCCTTTCGGTGTTGTATTTCTGATCAGGTTGGTTATCAGTTTGAGAATATCCTTGTCGCTTTGGATATAGTGGAAGGGATTGTATCCGTGAGATTTTGGCATATCAATCAGATCAATTACCTTGATCACATAACCTTCCTTTTCAAGCATATGACCCTCACTCCTCAGGATTTCTCCCTTTGGATCCAGTACAACAAAAGATGTGTTGCACTGCATGATATTCGGCTTGCAGTAGAATCTTGTTTTACCGGCACCGGATCCACCGATCACAAGGGTATTCAGATTTCGTCTGTGTTTCTTGCCATTGAGTCCCATTCTGACATTCTGTGACAGCAGTTTATTGCTGAAATAGTCTGGATTAGCATACTGTCTGTTGACGCTTTGTGCATTTGCCCATCTTGCAGATCCATATTCCTTTGTCTTCCGGTAGTTTTTCCTTGTGGAAAGATACACCATGATACCAATTCCATAAAGCAGAAGGCTGATCAGAATCACTTTGAAAGTCTGTGGACACCACTGGATATCAAAAGGGTGATTAATGGCAGTACTGAAAGAGGGTAGTGCATGAATCAGTCCGTTGGAACTGTATGGTGCAATCAGTAGTGCAAGCCAGATAACCGGGACAATGAAAAAGGCAAGGAAGATATACTCATCCTGCCTATGTTCTTTCATATCCGCTTCTGTTCTGTATTGGAGCATCGCATACTTTAATGATCAGAGAATCAAGGAAATCAAAGTTTTTGTTTTCCATTCTCTGCTTGTCTCTCAGATCTGCAAGTGCCCGTACAATGATACGTCTTTCCGTGTCGTCTACAACCAGTCCGACAAACTGGTCATCATCTTTTCTTCTGCCAAACATGGTATTACCTTCCTTTCGTTTTCTGTTTTCTGTGGGTATGTGTCTTAGTTCTGCCGGTCTGTTTTTCCCTGATCGTCTTCAGCTGTGCTTTTACAGAGACTGTAGAACGCCAAATTAAATACACATAAAACCAATAATATATTCAAATTAAATAAAAAAACGATGCAGAGAAAAGACTAAATCATAGTCAAAATATCTGCATTTTCTGTAT
>NZ_JBQHWJ010000042.1:0-21275 GCF_052064035.1 Bulleidia sp. HCP3S3_C9
GCCAAATATATTTTTAAATCTCATCCAATGACCCGCAGACAGATTACGAATGCTTTGAATGCTGCTTTTCCTATTTTTGCTCAATAGTGAATCTGATGGTTAATTATGAAAGATAAAACGTTTGATGATATTTTAGATTTTCATGTGAAGTTTGAACGCATTCATTCATTTCAAGATGGAAATGGTCGTGTAGGCAGACTCATCATGTTTAAAGAATGTCTGAAATATAATATTGTTCCATTCATTATTGACGAGTCACTGAAGATGTACTATTACCGTGGATTAAAGGAATGGAATAAAGAAAGAGGATATCTAAGAGATACATGCTTAACAGCGCAGGATCAATATAAACGATATTTAGATTATTTTAGAATTTCTTATGAATAAGTGATTTATTGGAGAAATAGAAATGAAGATAGCAGTTGTACAGGCAAGTTCACAAGCATCAAAAAATGAGATGCTTTATACATATACAAAGAAATATGCAAAAGATGCAGAAGTTGTTAATTTTGGATGTTTTGTAGATGAAGATGAAAATTTCACTTATGTTGAGATTGCGCTGCTGATTGGAATGCTGATAAATAGTCATACAGTTGATTTTGTTGTGACTGGATGTTCTTCAGGACAAGGGATGATGCTTGCATGTAATAGTATGCCTGGTGTTTTATGTGGGTATGTTCCTACGGCGAAAGATGCATTTTTATTTGCACAGATCAATAACGGAAATGCAGTATCTTTACCTCTTGGAGAAGAGTATACATATACAGGTGAAAAGAATTTAGAGGAAACAATCCAAGCATTATTTTCAGAACCATTTGGTGGTGGATATCCTGAAAGTGAAGCAAAAAGAAAAATTGCGGATGCCAAAAAACTCAAAGAAATCAAAGCCAAATCACAAATTGATTTTGAATCGTTTTTGAATAAGTTAGATCCTGATATGGTTAAGAAAGTAAAACATAAAATACTTACACAATAAATTTATTGCTTTTACATATGTATTCTATTATGATGCTTTCGAGGTATGTGATTGTATCTAGTAAAGAAAATGAATGAATCAAAAAAACATATCAGTGTTATATATCAGGAGATCTAACTATGACAATGAGTGAAAAAGCAAAACAGTATTATGAAAAAATGTTTAAAAATGAAGAAAATGATCTAGCGAAAACAGATCCAGAATTCTTTGATTATTTTAATAACTTTGCTTTTGATGAAGTTGTGAATGAAGAAGGACAACAGCTAGATGATCGTACACGTTTTATTGCAATCCTTGCGGTATTAATCGGATCATCATCTATTGATGCATTCCGTTGTATGATGAAAGCAGCTCTGCGTTTTAACGTTACACCTGTTGAAATTAAAGAAATCATTTATCAGGCAGTGGATTATCTAGGCATGGGAAGAACATATCCATTCTTGAAGGCAAGCAATGAAATTCTAGAAGAAATGGGATATACACTTCCATTACCTTCACAATCTACAACAACAGTCAATAATCGCTATGAGAAGGGTGAGCAGTGCCAGATCGATATCTTTGGTGAACACATGCGTGGAAATGGTCAAAGGGGTCCAAAAGAATCAAAACATATCAATAAATGGCTGGTAGAAAACTGCTTTGGTGATGTATATACAAGAAATGGATTAGACTATGCAACAAGAGAAATGATTACGTTCTGTTTCCTGTATGCACAGGGTGGCTGTGAAGTACAATTAGCTGGTCATACACAGGCAAACTTTGGCTTGGGAAATGATAAGGAATTTCTGATTAAGGTCATTTCTAACTGTGTACCATTCATGGGATATCCAAGAACATTGAATGCATTGCGCATTGTCAATGAACAGGCCGAACAATGGAATAAATAAATTGAAATATCAATATCTCTGATAAATTCCTTATTTATCATGAATTTTAAGTTTTTATTGATGAAATAAAAATGAAATATTGTTTTCTTGTGAAAATTTTTGTTGCAGAAAACGGAAGAGACTGTTACTATATTTGACGATAAGCAGGAGGACGGCTATGATGAATTCTACTTTAACTAAGTATCTAAATTGTTCTCGTAACGTTCTTTTTACATTTTTAAATTTTATTTGACAGTTCATACTTGTGGAACTGTCTTTTTTTTACAAGGAGGAAGAAGCAAATGAAAAGGTATCTCGTTTTAGAAGATGGCTCTTTTTATGAAGGAGAGGCATTAGGCAGCAATTGTTACAGTACAGGTGAGTTAGTATTTAATACTTCCATGACTGGATATCAGGAAATTCTGACAGATAACTCTTATTGTGGTCAGATTGTTATGATGACATATCCTTTGATTGGAAACTACGGTATCAACCGTGATGATAATGAAAGTCTTGTTCCTGCAGTATTTGGCTTTGTTATGAGAGACTATTGTCCATTTCCAAGCAATTTCAGAGAAGAGATGACTTTGGATGCGTATATGAAAGATAAGAAAATACCAGGCATCTTTGGTGTGGATACACGTGCAATCACAAAGAAGATCCGTTCTATGGGAACATTAAAAGCTTCTTTCTGTGACACAGAAGAAGAAATTCCATCTTTAGTAGAGCAGTTAAAGAAGGAAAGTTTCCTGCATGATCAGGTAGAAAGAGTATCTACACGTTCCATGTATCCAATTCCTGGAAGAGGCAAGAAAGTAGTCATGATGGATTTTGGTGTCAAGCTTTCAATTCAAAGAGAATTGGCAAAGCGTGATTGTGATCTTGTTGTTGTGCCATACAACACAAGCTTTGAAGAAATCATGAGCTTCAATCCAGATGGTGTCATGTTAAGTAATGGTCCTGGTGATCCAGAAGATCTTCCTGAAGTCATTGAAACAATTAAAAAACTGATTCCTCATACAGTTGTATTTGGTATCTGTCTTGGATGTCAGCTGATTGCCTTATCACAAGGTGCAGAAACATATAAGCTGAAGTTTGGTCATCGTGGCGCAAACCATCCAGTAGTAAATCTAGAAACAGGCAGAACAGAAATCACTTCTCAAAACCATGGCTTTGCGGTAGATATTGACAGTCTAGAAGGAACAGATCTGGTGATGTCTCATAGAGCATTGAATGATGGCAGTTGTGAAGGCGTTAGACATACAAAATACCCATGCTTTGCGGTACAGTATCATCCAGAAGCAAATGCTGGACCACAAGACAGTACATATTTATTTGATAAATTTATTGAAATGATGGATAAGGAGAATGCACATGCCTAGACGTACAGATATTCATAAAATTATGGTTATTGGCAGTGGACCAATTGTGATTGGACAAGCTGCAGAATTTGACTATGCCGGTTCACAAGCCTGTCAGTCATTACGTGAAGAGGGATATGAAGTTATCCTGATCAACTCTAATCCAGCGACAATCATGACAGATGCTGCGATTGCTGACAAAGTATACATTGAACCATTAACAGTAGAATTCGCAAAACGAGTTATCTTCAAGGAAAGACCAGATGCTATCTTAGGTTCTCTTGGTGGACAGACAGGTTTAAATCTTGTTGTTGAATTGCATAAAGATGGAATTCTTGATGAATTTGGAGTAGAAATCCTTGGTACAGATATCACTGCCATCAATAAGGCAGAAGATAGAGACTTATTCAGATCTTTGATGAATGAATTACATGAACCAGTACCTGAAAGTGCAATTGTACATACAGTGGATCAGGCAATCGCATTTGCGAAAAGTGAAGGCTATCCACTAGTCGTACGTCCAGCATACACATTAGGTGGTACAGGTGGTGGCTTTGCCCATAATGAAGAGGAATTGCGACATATTACAGAAACAGGTTTGAAGATGTCTCCTGTACACCAGTGTTTGATTGAACAGTCTATTGCAGGCTATAAAGAAATCGAATACGAAGTCATGAGAGATAGAAAAAATAATGCAATTGTGATCTGTAATATGGAAAACGTAGATCCTGTCGGTATTCATACAGGAGACAGTATTGTCGTAGCACCAGTACAGACACTTACAGATAGAGAAAACCAGATGCTAAGAAACGCATCTTTGAAGATCATCCGTGCATTAGGTATCTGTGGTGGATGTAATGTACAGCTTGCATTAGATCCAAACAGCTTCAAGTACTATGTTATTGAAGTCAATCCACGTGTATCTAGATCTTCTGCATTGGCATCTAAGGCAACAGGCTATCCAATTGCTTCTATCAGTGCTAAACTTGCTGCAGGATTAACACTGGATGAAATCAAAAACCCAATCACAGGTACAAGCTATGCATGCTTTGAGCCAGCACTTGACTATGTTGTAACAAAGTTCCCAAGACTTCCATTTGACAAGTTCCCAAATGCAGATAGACAATTAGGCACACAGATGAAAGCAACAGGAGAAGTTATGTCAATTGGCAGAACTTTTGAAGAATCATTCTTAAAGTCTGTCAGATCTTTGGAAGTAAAAGTTGATCATCTAGAAAAGAAAGAATTCTATGCATATTCTAAAGAAGAATTGTATCAGAAGATCAAAGATAGAGATGATGAAAGAATCTTTACGATTGCACAATGGCTGCGTATGGGATATTCCATGGACGAAATTCATACACTGACAAATATTGATTATTTCTTCCTGAAGCATATCCAGAGAATAATTGATCTAGAAAAGAAAATGAAAGAACATCCAAAGGATGTAGAAGTTCTATATCAATTAAAAAGAAATGGTTTCTCGGATAAATATATCGCAAGAAACTGGAATATGAAGGAAATGGATCTGTATGAAATGGAACAGAAGGAAAACATGATTCCTGTCTATAAGATGGTAGATACCTGTGCTGGTGAATTTACTTCTTTAACACCATATTTCTATTCCACATATGAAAAAGAAAATGAATCTATTCGAACAGATCGAAAGAAAATTATTGTACTTGGTTCTGGACCAATTCGTATTGGACAGGGTGTTGAATTTGACTATACAACAGTACATACAGTCAAGACTCTAAAGCAGTGTGGATATGAAGCAATTATCATCAACAATAACCCAGAAACGGTATCTACAGACTTCTCTATTTCTGACAAGTTATACTTTGAACCATTGACTGTGGAAGATGTGATGCATGTTGTAGATCTAGAACAGCCAGAAGGTGTCATTGTACAGTTTGGTGGACAGACTGCAATCAATCTTGCTTCAGGTCTAGTTGAACATGGTGTAAAGATTCTAGGTACATCTTTAGAAGGAATCAATAAGGCAGAGGATCGACATGAATTTGAAAACATGTTGAATGTACTAGGCATTCCTCAGCCAGAAGGAGAAACAGCAGTCACTGTTGAAAAAGCGCTTGAAATTGCAAATAAGATTTCTTATCCAGTACTTGTAAGACCAAGCTATGTATTAGGTGGCAGAGCAATGGAAATTGTACACAACGATGATGAATTGAAAGTGTATATGGCAACTGCAGTCAAAGAAATCTCTCATGATTCTCCAATTCTTGTTGACCGTTATGTATTAGGAAAAGAATTAGAAATTGATGCAATTGCGGATGGAGAAAATGTATTCATTCCTGGCGTGATGGAACATATTGAAAGAGCAGGTATCCATTCTGGTGACTCTATTTCAGTATATCCAACACAGACAATCTCTAAGAAAGTTAAAGATACGATCATTGACTATGCAATACGTATTGGAAAAGGCTTCAAGTTTGTCGGATTGTATAACATTCAGTTTATTGTAGATAAAAATGAGAAAGTCTATGTTCTGGAAGTAAACCCAAGATCTTCGAGAACAGTCCCATTCTTATCTAAGATTACAGGTATTGGCATGTGTAATATCGCAACAAAATGTATTTTAGGTCAGTCTTTACTTGATCAGAATATTACACCTGGATATATGAAGGAAGATACAACACAGGTATATGTCAAAGCCCCAGTATTCTCATTTGCAAAATTGAGATCTGTAGATACGGTCTTAGGACCGGAAATGAAATCCACAGGTGAAGCACTTGGCTGTGATGATTCTTTAGAGAAAGCATTGTATAAGGCACTTATAGCAAGTGGTGTAAAGATTCCACAATATGGTACTGTATTACTGACAGTTGCGGATGAAGATAAGAAAGATATTCTAGATATTGCTAGAAGATTCTATCGTATTGGATATGGTTTATATGCAACGGAAGGTACAGCTGGATTCTTGAAAGAAAATGGTCTTTATGTACATCAGACAAAGAAAATCAGTGAAGATGTAGAAGATAACGTATTGAATCTGATTCAGGAAGGCAAGGTTGCGTTTGTTATCAATACAAACCACAATCATGACCGTAAGACAAATCAGGATGGATTCTTGATCAGAAGAGTTTCTGCAGAAAATAATATCAGCTGTATGACTTCTCTAGATACTGCCAATGCTTTATTGAAAGTACTAGAATCTAGAAGCTTTGCGATTGCTTCTATGAAAGAAAGCAAAAACTAAAAGAATAAAAACTATGATACATCTGATCATATCAGTGTCAGATTGTGTCATAGTTTTTTTGATACTCTAAAAAAAGAATCCCAAAGCATTTGGGATTCTTCATTAATATACTTGTTTACCATTCATCCATGTCTGTAGAATTTTTACATCATTGATGTGATATGGATCTACTTCAAATAGATTTTCATCTAAGATGACAAAGTCAGCGAGCATGCCTTTTTCAATCTTGCCTTTGATTTTTTCTTCAAAGGAAGCACGTGCAGCTTCTGTTGTGAAAGATAAAATTGCTTCTTTGACTGTAAATGCTTCTTCAGGAAGGTATGGACCAATATGTTCTTTTAATGTAGAACGCGTAATTGCACACTGCATTCCACCTAATACGTTAGGCAGTTCAACAGGGCAGTCAGAACCATTGGATACATGAACACCTTTCTTCATGAGTGTTTTGAAGTTATAGCTGGAAGCAGCTTTTTCTTTGCCAACTCTATCTTCAACGATCTTGATATCGTAATCCAGGAAGATTGTCTGAGCATAACAATGCAGATTTAACTTAGCCATACGATCTAACTGATCTGGACGGGTAATCTGACAATGGATAATACCATGACGAGCGTCTTCTCTTGGATTTTCATTCTGCGCTTTTTCAATCGCATTCATGATACGATCCAAGATACCATCACCAATAGAGTGGATTGCTACCTGCATGTTATGGTTATGTGCATAGCCAATCATTTCATCAAATGTTTCCTGAGAGTATACAGGAATACCACATGTAGAAGGGTCATCTGCATATGGGGTACTCATAAATGCTGTACGTGCACCAAGAGAACCGTCACCTAACATCTTTAATGGTCCAAATCTAAAGAATTCATCGCCTAAGCCAGTATAATGACCTTCTTCAACAAATTCTTTCAAGCTTTTAAGGTTTGTAAAATGATTCTGCTGGTTGATACGCACAGTCATTCTACCTTCTTCTTTTAATTCTTCATAAGCTTGAATGATTTCATGATAGTCTAAACCGTGGAACACAACAAAGTCATCTGTCTGGGCAGAAGTAACACCAAAAGAATTCAACTGCTTCATTGCTAGAATCAACATCTTCTTTAAATCTTCGCGTGTAGGCTGAGGTAGTTTTGCATAAACAAGATCCAATGCATTTTCACGGAAAATACCTAATGGCTCACCATTTTCATCAACATCGAATCTTCCACCATCCACTTGTTTTGTATTCTTATCAATGCCAATCATTTCTAATGCTTTAGAGTTTACAACACAAGCATGTCCACAAGCTCTAACAATACAGATTGGATTTGTTTGAGAAATTTCATCAAGATCATAGCGTGTAGGGAAACGATTCACATCTGTAAAGAAATCGTGATTCCATCCTCTTGCGCGTATCCATTGTCCTTCTTTGATTTGACGATTTTTAACTTCTTCAGCAATATATTCTTTCATTTCTTTTAAAGAAGAAGTATGATCTGCCAACTGGATTGTTTCTAATGAATAGCCATCATTTAGTACATGCATATGTGAATCATTGAAGCCAGCACAAACAAATTTATTGTTTAAGTTATGCTTTGTCGCATAAGAATACTTTTCAAGCAGTTCTTCACTTCTTCCAGTCGCAACAAAATGATTGCCATCTACTACAAATGCTTCAACAAAGCTATCTCCAGTAAAAACGTTACCGTTATAAAATAAATCCATGATTAGTCCTCAACTTTCTTGTCTTCGTAGAATAAGACTGTATTATCATCAACTTCGCCAATTCCCATATATCTAGCCTTATAGTCTTTTAAAAGTCTAAAATATTCATTGGATAAAAGCAAGATAACAAAGACGTTAACAAATGTAGGGATTGCAGAAGTAATATCTACAACTGTCCAGATAAATCCTGTATTCTGTGCATGTACAAGATAGATTGTCCATAATAATCCAGGAAGGGAACGTACAGCGTAGAATGCTTTAATTAATAATTCAGAAAAACGAGTTTTCTTCATATTAATATGTTCAAGAATTGCAAGATAATATGTAAACCATCCACCAGAAGTAGTAATTGTGAAAATAACCATGATAATTGCCAGCAATATACTTCCAACTGTTCCAAAGCTTTGATTGAAAGCACTCAATGCCAATGCGCCACCAGTAGCACCATCTGCCCATGTACCACTTAAGATAACAGATAGAGCAGTGATCGAACAAACGATAAATGTATCGAAGAATACTTCAAATGATCCCCATAAACCTTGTTCAATTGGGTGAGGTGTATCCGCAGAAGAATGAATCATTGGAGAAGTACCCCAACCAGCTTCGTTAGAATATACGGAACGTGCCATACCTGTCTGAATAATTTTAGATACAGCTGCACCAGCAAATCCACCAACAGCAGCAGTACCAGTAAATGCATTTGTGAAAATCATAGATAATGCATTTGGAACAGCATTGATATTTACAATGATCATCAAGATTCCCATGATGATATATGCAATACTCATGAAAGGAACAAGCTTACTGAAGATGGAAGCAACACCTTTTGTACCACCAGCAGTGATAATATATGTAGCTAAACAAAGAAGGGCACCAACAACGATTCTGCCATCAATGAAATAGCCAGATACTGTAATACCATTGAAGTTAAATGCACCTGCAACAACTTCAGAAGCAGTTAGATTACTAGATGTAATAAAGAATGTTGAGAAAATACCAATACCGAAAATCACCGCAAGGATTTTCCATTTGTTTCCCCAATGACGCTGTTCACCAAGTCCTTTCTGCATGTAGTAAGTAGGACCACCAAATTTTTCGCCATTGTCATTTGTTTCACGGTAATAACAGCCAAGTGTAACTTCGACCTGTTTTAGAATCAATCCTAAAAATGAAGTCAGCCACATCCACAAAACAGCACCAGGACCACCACTTGCTACAGCGGTTGCTACACCAGCAATGTTGCCAAATCCAACAGTACCACCAACTGCAGTACAGATTGCTTCAAAAGGGGAAATCACTTTTTTATCAGCAGATACTTTTTGTCCCTTATTAGCAAGTGTTCCAACTGTATGTTTTAAAATCCAGCCAAAGTGACGGAACTGAAAGAAACCTGAACGAATTGTAAAGTACAAGCCTGTAATAATCATTAAGGCGATGAGCGGTACTCCCCAAAGAATACCATTTAACCAGTCTAAAAATGCAATCATATATCCTCCTGATCCTTACAATTCGATGAGGCAAAAAAAAGTGACAGCTTTCCGCTATCACTCGAATTTTTTTTATAAAAATTCAATCAATAGCTCCTCCACTGTGATATCAGTGAGAGTACATAGCATGTTCTGTTATGTACCAACTCGAAGAATTTGTCATGTTCTCCGGTTTCGGCAATTTTCCCTTTCTATCTGCTTCATGGAAATGACTTTTCTCAACAGATATACTCTTGTCCATTGCTCCTCTATTGTAAGGTTACCGATTAATCATACGACATTTTTAAAATATAGCAATAACAAATCATTAAAATTATAAATTGGATATAATAATGCCATATTTTATGAAATATTGTAGTATTATTAACGAAAAGAATGGAAAATTGAGTAATGAATGGATATTTTTATGTCTTAACAACAATTGATCTTTTTGTTCTTTGCTTTATGTGTATTCTTACAAATCTAAGTGAAGCATTGGATAAGAAGCAGAAGAGAGGCTTTTTCTTTGCTTTTGCATTGATTGCGGCAATTTCAATCTTAGAAGTCATTACATTAGTTGTCGATGGAACTGCAGAGAAATATCGCTGGGTAAATATTGTATCGAATTATTTAGGCTTTGGATTATCACCAGCAGTTTCCATTTGTCTTGTATATGTATTAGATAAGAAAACCATTGTTGAAAAAGACATGAAACTGGCAATGATTTTTCAAACAGGGTATTTAATACTATTAGCAGCATCGATTCCCTATGGATTAGTGTTTTCTGTCAGTGCTGATAATGTTTATGCACGTGGACCTTTCTTCTGTATTTATGTGATTGCGTATTTTGCGGCAATTTTATATTTGTCTTTATCAACAATAAAAATGTCAAAGCAATTTCAAAACCGCAGTAAAGCATTGATTTATCCTTTGATTGTGTTTCTGGCTGCAGAAACGACCATACAGGTTCTATTGCCAGATCTGCATGTAACATGGTTATGTGTAACATTGCTTTCTGTACTGTATTTTATTTATTGTAATGAGATGTGGACACAATTAGATGGTCTAACAGGTTTACTGAATCAAAACAGTTATTTGAATCGTACAAATAGAATGCACGACTGCAGTGGAATCCTTATTGTATTTGATGTGGATGATTTTAAACAGGTCAATGATCTATATGGACATTTACAAGGAGATGTGTGTCTGGCAGAGATTGCAGACTGTATTAAAAAAGCATATGCTCAATATGGATATTGTTATCGTATTGGTGGAGATGAATTCTGTGTGCTTTTAAAAAACAGACAGAAAGAAATGGAATGTATTCAGAAATTTTTACGTCTGCTTGAAAATAAACGTGAAAAATATGAATTTATTCCAACGGTTTCGTATGGTTCTGCGATTTGTTCAGGGGAAGATATTTTAACAGTCAAAGATCGTGCTGATCGTGATATGTATATGTTTAAGAAGGAAAGAAAAGAACGGATTGCTTCCGATAAAACGAAAAATTATGAACTACCACACCTGATACGTAGTTCCGATGTGGTATCCCTGTGATGTACTCTTCGCATACAGAGAAGGGTATTACCACAGGGATTTTGATTCTTGTGATCTGTAGCTATGCACCTTACGGCTGTCACTATGTTTTCACAATGGCCGGTTCACTCGACCTCTACTGTTTTTACACAGTTACCTGTTTAAATCTGCAAATGCAAACACTTCTGGATTCAACAGATTTGTTAATATTACTGATGATGTATCACAGCCTGCTTTTCTTAAAATATTTGCAGCACCATTGATATCTGCATTCAATACAGTTCCATCTGATGAACGATATAAGCCTCTTTGAATACGTTTTCCAGAAAAATGATGTTTTGTTTCATCACCTTCTACATAAACCGGGATATCATCGCTGTCCAGGAAACTTGCTTTACTTGTATATGACTCTTCATTTCTGACAACAGTAACGCCATACTCACATGCTTTCAATTCAATCATGGATTTGAGCATTTCAAAAGGAATACTGACAAAATTCTGATTGTTCACTGCACCGATGCTGCTGTTCTGTTTCCAGAAAGCATTAGAGCCTAATACAAGACAGCCGATGTCATTGCGCTGGCACCAGACAAGCAGCTTCCTGCTCATTTTATGAAAGCAGTCTCTGATGTAGCTGGTTCTGTATGCAGAAAGTCTGTCAAGATACTTTGACCACACACGTTCTGTTGTTTCTTTCCCTTTGCTCATTAAACTGATGCGTTCAGCTTTTTTCTTCATGAAATACTGATTGACTGATTTGATGAATCTGCCTTTAAAAAGAATACTTTTACCCGTATCTGAAACAACAGCCATTGTGTTGTCTACACCAAAGTCAACTGCAGCTGCATGTTTACCGCTTTGTACAGAAGCAGCTTTTACCTGATAGACAAGTAAAAGTTCGTATCCGCCAGAAACAGGTTTCACTTTTACTTCCATCAGCCTGCCATGTCTTCTGCGTGCAGGAATGCGAATCTTTGTACGGGGAAGCTTCAGTTTCCCATCATAGATAACAGCATCCTGATTGGTAAAAAGATAAGAAGCTGTATCGTTCCTGCAGTATCCAGGCATCTTAGGTTTCCCTGTATAACCAGAAGGATCTTTCCTGTATTTCTTTAAAGAGGCAAGCCAGCCTTTGAAATCTGTACAGACCTGTCTGATGACATGCTGTGCAGTCTGCATGGGAAGCCCGGAAAAGAAATCAGGATTATTTGTAATACGCATAAGCCTCTGCAATATGCCATACCCAAGCACATAGTAAGACTTCTGACCTTTAAGAAGTGCAAGTTCATCACGAACTTCTTTCTCGTTAGCTGTCAAAGCAGTCTTGTTGTGTGCAGTAAAGGCATTGCGAACGCGAAACAATGCAGCATTATGAAGACACTTTGCCTTGTGAGCAAAGTCATCTAGATATGCATACAGCTCATGATTTTCGGTTACATAAATCCTGTCAGTTCTATACATGAATAAGTCCTTTTTACTCATATATTATATCATATATAAAGTGCAGAATATGGCTTATTTATGCGAAAATATAATGTTTTATAACAGGTTGAAATCAAAAGAATAGAAGAGTACATCAGTTAACAGTAACGCTGAATTCACCACCGCCCTATGAGAACGGTGCACTCTTCAAAAATGCTAATAGAATTATGTGAAATACAGGTTTTAATACCTGTTTTTTATCATCCTTCATGGAATATTGAGTATAGAAATAAAGTATCAAAACATCATTATATATCAGGAGGTTCTTGTATGTATCTTGCTTCGCTTCTTCCAGTTATTTTCTAAGTATGTAAAAGCCAGTGATTGATTCACTGGCTTATGCTTTGTTGCATTTCTTTTCTATGAATTTTCGAATGTTTGTGAATAGTTTTGTCAGATAGCGCATGACAGTGACTTCTGCTAAAGCAAACACAACACATAAGGATGCAGTTTTAAAAGACAATGCTTCAATCGCAAACAACTCATTCAGCCATGTCAATGACAATAAGAATCCAGCTAAACAGCATGTAAATACAATGCCTCTATATTTATTAAATGGACTGGATAAATGAATGAGAATGATAAATCCAACAATAGATAATAAATATGTACTTGCAGTACCAATGTCACTGTCTGGTAAATGGAACATCTGTGCAAATACAACGAGTGCTGCAATGGATGCAAATGATGTTAAAGATGCAGGTAATGCACGTAAGACAGTCTGTGTAATAAAATGACCAGACTGTTTATCTTCATTTGCTTCTAAAGCAAGAAAGAAAGATGGAATACCAATATTAAACATGGATACTAATGAAATCTGTGAAGGTTTTAAAGGATACGAGAAAGAATTGATGATCGAGAAAATAGCCAAGAATAAAGAAAACATATTCTTATACAGGAATAGGGTAGCAGAACGTGTAATGTTGTTGATGTCACGTCTACCTTCCGAAACAATATCATTGAGATGAGAAAAGTCAGAATCCAATAAAACTACCTGTGCTGCTTGTCTAGCCGCATCACTGCCACTTCCCATTGCAATGGAGCAGTCAGCTTTCTTCATTGCGAGAATATCATTGACACCATCACCTGTCATCGCAACTTTTAATTTGTTATTCTGTAAGGCTTTGACAATCTGTTGTTTCTGTTCTGGTTTGACTCTGCCAAAAACAGTATAATGACTCACCGCATTTTGAATGCTTTCCATCGTTGTGAGTGTTGTTGCATCAACATATTGATCCGCATTCACAATTCCAGCACTCATTGCTATTTTAGATACTGTTACTGGATTGTCTCCGGAAATCACTTTTACTTCAACATTTCTATCATGGAAGTATGCAAAGATTTCTTTTGCATTGTCTCTGATCTTGTTTTCTAATGCGATAAACAAAAGGGGAGTACAAACACCATTTTGATATTCCACAAAAGCAAGAACTCTTTGTCCCATAGAAGTTTTTTGTGAAATTCGTTCACTGTTTTCATTCAACTGTTCACTGGATAATAAATATTCTGGTGCACCTAATTTATATTCACATGTTTCTGTTTGAATGGAAGAATACTTTGTTTTAGAAGTGAAGGGATGGCATTGTAGTGCTGGAAGTGTTCCTTCTTCTTTGAAGTAGTTTTTGAGTGCTTCCATTGTTATGTTGTTATCGTTTAATGTATGAATATATTTGCTTAATGTTGTGCTGAATGATGTATCATTCTGATTCACAGGTGGAAATACTTCAATGACACTCATCTTGTCTTCTGTAATTGTACCTGTTTTATCGACGCATAGAACATCAACTCTTGCCAGTGTTTCAATAGAATGCATATCATGAAGAAGTACCTGTTTCTGTGCGAGTCTCATAGAACTAAGAGCTAATGCAACTGTCGTTAATAGATACATGCCTTCAGGTATCATACCAATGATTGCACCAACCATGGATACAATGGAATCTGAAAATCCATTTCCATTCATGAAAGACTGAATAAATAACAATAGTCCAATGGGAATAATCAAAATGCCAGCAATCTTAATAATCAGTTCAATATCGCGAATCATTTCAGATTTGTTGTCTGTCACTTTTTTTGCTTTTGACATAAGTTTGCAGGCATAGGAATTAACACCCACACTTGTTAATTTCATGTAGACTTCTCCACTAACCACAAAACTGCCAGATTTTAATTCACTTCCCGTACTCTTTTCAATTTCATCTGCTTCACCAGTCAGTAAAGATTCATTCACATCAGCTTTGCCATCCATGACAATACCATCTGCGGGAATCTGCTGACCAGATTTAACAAAAACAATGTCATTTAAAACAAGTTCATCCGAAGGAAGAATGATTTCCTTTTGATCTCTTATCACAGTGTAGTTTGTTTTATCTAAAACAGATAAAGCATCTAGAACTTTCTTCGAACGTAACTGCTGGAAAATACCAATCACAGTATTCGCAATGACAACCGGTAAGAATGTCAAGCTGCGAAAGGAACCGGCTAGAATTAATAGAATCGAAATAATCAAAAAAATCAGGTTGAAGTATGTACATATATTAGAGCGAATAATCTGTTTTGTTGAGCGATCAGACTGTTCAGGAATCAGATTGATATTTCCTTGTTCTTTTTGTTGTTTTGCTTGTATAGATGTTAAACCATTCAATTGCATTGTGTTATTTCCTTTACTACATCAATTCAAAGATTGATTAGTTTTACATTATAATTGTTTTAAAAAAGAAATCTCTAAACAATGTGAGTGATATGTAGTTTCTTAAGAAAGAATGAAATTTATCAATACATCTGTTTTCTATTTCTGTTTCCGTTATAATGACAGTAGAAGTGCGCACTATGGAGGTAACATGAGAAAGTTTTTATTGTGCTGTCTTGCCTGCCTGATGTTAACAGGCTGTACGCAAACAAAACCTGATGCATCTTCAGATGTTTTAGATACATTAGGTTCTCAACTTGTAAATCAATTTCAGAAACATGCAAAAGAAGAAAGTGATCCTATGGAAATCGCACAGAAAATCGTTGCAGATGATCTTGCTGAAATTTCTTTGGACGCAGAAAGTGTAGAACCAGGATGGCTGAATGGCTTTGATGAAAATGTCACTGGATTTACAAAGGGTGTCATGATTGCACCAGTCATTGGATCTATTCCATATGTTTCCTATGTATTTGAAACAGATGATCCAGAAGCATTAGTAGAAGAATTGGATGAAAAACATAATATGCGATGGAATATCTGTACAGAAGCAGAAGAAAAAGTATCCAGTATCTATGAAAATCTTGTCTATTATGCAATGGTTCCAGGAGAAGAAGACGAATGACAATCAATAAGAAGTTCCTGCAGCTTACTGGAGCTTTCTTGATCCTAGTATTTCATTTATGGATCAGGCTTTCCTCAACAATGATGGAAAGCTTTTTCGTCCATACCGCGTATATTGGTGTAGATTTATTTTTTCTTGTTTCCATTGTTTCTTTAGCATCAAAAGAAATCAGCTACAAGGAATTTATTCATAATCGTATTATGACAATCTATCTGCCATTTGTATTCTTTGTATTGATGAATGCGTTTGTACAAGGAAAATATACAAATATCATCAGACAGATCTTCTTCATTGAATTTTTTCAAAAGGGTGGAGGAGCGTTTCTATGGTTCTTGCCCGCAATGATGCTGTTGTATCTTGTCTTTCCATTATTTCATCAATGGAACAATCCATATAAAACCTGTATTGCATTTGGAATGTATATTCTAACAGTATGGATTTGTACAGTTATAAAGTATGATCAGATTATGATTCTTTTGCATCGCATTCCTTTGATGCTTGTGACGTATGAACTTTGTAAAAAACAAATTCCAAACCAGAAAACCGTTGGCATCTGTTTATTTATCGTGGGAATACTCATTCAGTATTTCTGTACATTTGTAAATCATTTCTATTTAAAAGATATGTTTTATATTTATGCAATTCCATGTGTCATTGGAAGTGCAATGATGATACCTGTCTTTCCATTAGCGAAAGGTTGGAATGCGATTGCGAAGGCTACATTGGAAATCTATGCAATACAGATGATCTTTGGTTTTCGTATTGCAGGATTTGTATACAAAACAGTCAATCATCCATTCCTTTCCACTGTGATTACATTCAGCATCATCATAAGCATTGCGGTGGGATGCAGTGAAATCAAAAAGAAATTACTGACAGTTGTTCAAAAATAAAACAACTGTTTTTTTGAAGCATCTTTTTTGCTTTGTGTAGAACTCTAATGGTACAATGCAAAAAGAAAGATTGGAGAAAATAAAATATGTTAGAAACAGGAACAAAGGCACCAGATTTCGCATTGCCAGATCAAAATGGAGAAATACATAAACTCAGTGACTACGCAGGAAAGAAAGTTATTCTGTATTTTTACCCAAAAGATAATACTGCAGGATGTACAAAGCAGGCATGTGGTTTCTCAGAACGATATCCGCAATTCACAGAAAAAAATGCAGTTGTATTAGGAATCAGTAAAGATTCCGTTGCATCTCATAAAAAGTTTGAAGAAAAATATGGACTTGTATTCACACTTCTATCCGATACAGATCGTAAAGTCATTGAAGCGTATGATGTATGGAAAGAAAAAAAGAACTATGGAAAAGTCTACATGGGAATTGTAAGAACAACATATCTCATTGATGAAAATGGAATCATTGTCAAAGCAAATGACAAGGTAAAGGCTGCAGATGATCCAGAAAATATGCTAAAGGAAATCAATGGATGAAAATCATACTGTCACCCGCAAAAAAGATGGTTGTAGATACATTCAGTATTGAAGCAGCTTCTCTTCCATCTTTGATGCATCAAACAGAAGAGATCTTAACGTATCTTAAAAGAAAATCAAGAGATGAATTGAAGGCTATCTGGAAATGCAATGATGTTATCGTGCAAGAGAATGTTGAAAGAATCCAGCATATGAATTTGTATGAACATTTAACTCCAGCAATCTTAGCGTATGATGGCATTGCCTTTAAATATATGGCACCATCCATCTTTGAAAATGAACAGTTTGCATATATTCAAAACCATCTTAGAATTCTTTCTGCCTTCTATGGTGTACTGAAGCCAATGGATGGCGTAAAGCCATATCGTCTAGAAATGATGGCTAAAGTATCCGTCAATGATACAAAGAATCTGTATGCATACTGGAGAGATCTGTTATATAAAGAAATCATTGATGAAAGTGGAATTATCATTAATCTGGCATCAAAAGAATATGCAAAATGTATTGAAAAATATCTGCAGGAAAAAGATCAATTCATCACAATTACATTTTGTGAAATGGCAGGTAATAAGCTGGTCACAAAAGGTACATATGCAAAAATGGCGCGTGGAGAAATGGTTCGCTATATGGCAGAAGAAAACATTGAAGATCCTGAAGATATTAAACATTTCAATCGCTTAGGATACATATATCGTGATGATCTCTCTTCAAATAAAGAATTTGTGTTTGAAAGAAAAGGATAAGCAATGCATTTGCTATCCAATGCGAAAGATTTATGACTTCTATCAAGGAAGTCATTTTTTTGTGTTAAAATGAAAATCATAAAAAATATGAAATTTATAATTCCAGGTGAAAGATTATGAGTGCTACAGAATTTATTCGTCTCAAAAAAGCAAACTGTACCAACTGCTATAAATGTATTCGCCATTGTCCTGTAAAGGCAATCCGTTTTTCTGGCGGTCAGGCACATATTATTCAAGATGCATGTATTTACTGTGGGGAATGTTTTGTTATCTGTCCACAGAATGCAAAATGGATCTACTCAGAAACAGAACTGGTCAAATCATTCCTTTTACAGAATGAAGTGTATGTATCACTTGCACCATCGTTTATATCATATTTTGATACAGGAATATCCTGCATGAAAGATGCGTTAAAAAAGCTTGGATTTGCGGGATGCGAAGAAACAGCTGTTGGCGCAACGATTGTCAAGAATGCATATGAACAGCTCATACAGGAAGAAAAGAAAGATGTACTGATCAGCTCGTGCTGTCATACAGTAAATTTACTCATACAGAAGTATTATCCAGATCTATTGCATTGCTTAGCACCGGTTGTTTCTCCTATGCAGGCACATTGCAGAAAGTTAAAGCAGGAACATCCAGGATGTAAGACTGTATTTATTGGTCCGTGTATTTCTAAAAAAGATGAAGCTGAAAGGTGCATGGAAGATGTGGATGCAGTCATGACATTTGATGAATTAGAAGCCTGGTTTAATGAAGAACAAATTGTAATTCCAAAAGACTTTGAAGCATGTGAAATGTCAAAGACAAGACTCTTTCCAAAGGCGGGTGGAATCTTGAAAACAATGGTTAAAAATCAGCCAGAGTATGTATATTTATCTGTAGATGGAACAGAGCAATGCATGGAATATTTAGAAGACATTCGTCATGGAAATATTCATCATTGCTTTATTGAAATGTCCGCATGTAAAGGCAGCTGTATTGGTGGACCTTTAATGATCAAGAGAAAAGAAAAAATCCTGGAAAGAAATCTGCAGATTGAAAGATACGCTGGGGAAAAGGATTTTGTTGTTGCACAGCCAGACGAAAATACAATTCATAAAGAATTTGAAAACCTGGAATATTCTACATTTATTCCAGAGGAAGCAGAAATCAGAAAAGTCTTGTTACGTATGGGGAAGAAAAAAGAAGAGGATGAATTGAATTGTGGTGCATGTGGATATGATTCGTGTCGTGCAAAAGCGATTGCGGTATATCAGGGAAAAGCTGAAATGTCAATGTGTTTTCCATATCTAAGAAAACAGTCGGAGAATATGACAGATATTATCACGGATCATTCATTGAATGCCATTCTTGTATTGAATGAAAGAATGGAAGTACAGAGAATCAATCCAGTAGCGAAAAAACTATTCCATATTCATAACGAAGCAGACATTCTTGGAGAATCGGTTACAACGATCTTGGATCCAGATCTGTTTGTTGATGTTTTAGACAAACAGGAAAATGTATATGAAAAGATGCAGTATTTATCTATGTATCATATCTATGTAGAAACAACAGTTTCCTAT
This sequence comes from Bulleidia sp. HCP3S3_C9, assembly GCF_052064035.1. Classification (NCBI taxonomy): domain Bacteria; kingdom Bacillati; phylum Bacillota; class Erysipelotrichia; order Erysipelotrichales; family Erysipelotrichaceae; genus Bulleidia; species Bulleidia sp. HCP3S3_C9. The sequence goes on from NZ_JBQHWJ010000042.1 coordinate 19,672, forward strand.
GATGAAACAAATCATTTTCTGATCTGTATGATGAAAGACGTAACAGAAGAAGTGAAAGAAAGAGAAAAGAGAGTTGCCGTCATCGCTAAAACGGCAGAAGTTGCAGATCACGTTGTTGAAAAACAGATGCGTATCGTACAGGAAATTGCTTCTCTTTTAGGAGAAACAACGGCTGAAACAAAGATTGCATTAACAAAGCTGAAGGAGTCAATTTCTGATGAGTAAATACTTTCTAGACATTGGATGGAAATCGATTCGACATGTGGGAGAAGAACTGTGTGGAGATCATGTTGATGTCATTGATGATCGCAATGGCAATATGACAGCGGTCATTGCAGATGGACTTGGCTCTGGTGTACGTGCTTCTATCTTGTCTACATTGACATCTAAAATCATTTCTACAATGATTGCGGAAGGTCTTCCTTTAGAAGAATGCGTCAGTACAATTGCCTCTACGCTTCCTGTTATGAAAGATCGCAACGTTGCGTATTCTACATTTACAATTCTGCATGTCAAAGATGGAAAAGAAATGCATCTTGTTCAGTATGATAATCCATCTGTCATATTGCTAAGAAATGGTGAAGTATTTGACTATGAAAAACAAGAGATGCATGTGGAAGAAAAAACAATCTATAGTTCCAGTATATTGCTTGAAGAAGGAGATATGTTTATTGCGATGAGTGATGGATGTCCATGTGCTGGGCCTGACAATACATATAATCTTTCGTGGCAAGTGAAAGATATTGCTTCATATATGCAATGTCTGTATTTTGCGGGATACGATGCGAGAACGCTTTCTAATATGCTTGTAGAGGAATGCAATCAGCTGTATGAATATAAACCTTCAGATGATGCAACGGCATTTGTTCTTTCCATTAAACAGAAAAAGAAAGTGAATGTTCTTTTCGGTCCTCCAAAAAAGATGGAAGATACTGAACCAATGATTCGTATGTTCTTTGCGGAAGAAGGAATTCATGTTGTCAGTGGAGGATCAACATCTCGTATGGTTGCGGAATATCTTGATACAAAAGTGATTCCATCTATGCAAAAGACGGATCATGATATTCCACCTGTTTCTACGATTCGTGGTGTTGATTTAACAACGGAAGGTGTTGTAACAATGAATCGTGTTGCTCAATACGCAGAAGATCACATTCAAAATAATGCATATTATGAACAGTGGTCTACAAAGCAGGATGGCGCATCATTGATTTCACGTCTATTATTTGAAGAAGCAACAGACATTCATATCTTTGTTGGAACCGCAATCAATCCAGCACATCAAAACCCTGGTCTAGCTGTCAGCTTTAATCTGAAACTGGATATTGTAAATACATTAAAGTCTGCTTTAGAAAAGATGGGTAAAAATGTTAGTTTGTCTATCTTTTGACTGAAAGCCCTTTCAAAAATGAAACTGAATTGTTAAAATAAATCCATAGAGATGCATTGCATCAATATGGATTTTTTTTAATTACAATTTTTAATTTTTAAGAAGAGCTTCCTGTAACATGTAAATGAGGAAGTGGAAAGGAAGAATGAAATTAAAAAGTACCAGTCGTAAAATTGAATCTGCTGATCTTGACCGGTTAGCTGAAACAATAATA